>CALMIQ010000084.1 GCA_937863965.1 uncultured Micropruina sp. | reverse complement strand
TTCCAGCCCAGGTCGCACATGCCGTGACCGGCGATGGACCGCCAGACCGACGCCGGCGTGCACGCCGGCTGGCCGTACTGGGCGGTCGGGATGAACAGGGCATTGCTCTCGGCTATCGACTTGCCCAGCAGGCCGACCAGCGCCTCGTCGATGGTCGGGTTCGTGATGCCCCCGGAGGTCAGCAGCAGCTTCATGGGTGCCTTCCCGGCCGACGGATTCGATCGGTCATCACGTCGGGCCCAGTCGAGTTGCGGATGCCGGCGCAGTCGAACCTAGCGCGACCGGTCCAAGGGCACCATCGGAGCCGTGGGCGGCGAGGGCACGTCTCGCCCCTCGCCGCCCGCTCCGAACCAACAACCGGGTCCCGGGTGGGGTCAACTCGAGCCGAGCAGCGCCAGCGCGGACCTCTCGGCCTCGTACATCGCCGCGACCGGCTCGCCGACGTCCGGCAGCTCGCCGGCGTCCTGGTCGCGGAGCTGCTGGAGGTCCCAGCGCGCGGGGTCGTCGCGGTCGATCGCCTCGCGCAGTTCGTCGCCGGGCGGCAGCGCCGCGTCGACGATCGGCTCCCAGCACGCCGCGGCCCGCCGCCAGGCGTCCGCCGCCTCGGTGAGCGACTCCCGCCCCAGCAGCCCGGCGGCCTCGTCCAGGAAGTCGGCGTAGAGGCCGCGCAGGTGGGCGCCGTGCGCCGCCTCGGTGTAGATCGAGGCGCGCAGGCTGCCGGTGCTGAGACCGTCGGCGAACACCGTCGGCCAGCCCTTGGAGTTCCTCTGGTCGGTGGTCATCCGTGCCCACTTGCGCCAGGCCGGCAGCGAGAACGAGTCGGATCGCTCGCTGAGGTGTTCGACCTGCACCCGCAGACCCTCCTCGACCGCCGGACGCAGGTCGAGTTCGATCCGCTCGGGGTCGATGGTGATCAGCCGATGCTTGTAGGACCCCACCCGCGCCCGGGCGGCGGCGAGTCGCTCGGCCGGCACCAGTTCGCGCGTCGTGGAGAGGTCGTCGATCGCGTAGGAATCGCCGGCGCGCTCGTAGACGATCAGCGGCGCTCCGCCGTAGCCGTCGCGCCACTGCGGTTCGCCGCGGTGGCCGAGGGTATAGCTGTCGATCCAGGCGATCGCCGGCAGTCCGCGGTCGAGCTGGGCGTCGAGCGTCGCCGCCGCGGCCCGGACGCCGCCGGTCTCGTGCATCTCGGCATGCAGGCCGAGCCGCGCGGCGGTCTCCCGCGCCCACCGGTCCGGGTACTGCCAGAGCCGCCGGAAGCCGAGGGTGAGCACCCGCGACCGGAACTGATGCGAATCGAACTCCCACAGGATGTAGCCGGCGCCGAGTCCGCCGCCGACGCCGAGCACCATCGCCTCGGTCAGCGGCTCGCCGGTGTGCGGCGCGACGACCCCGAGGTTGGCCAGCACATTGGCGAGTACGGCGGTGTCGCCATGGACGCCGCCGCGCAGCTCCCACGAGGTGTCGGCGTCCACGATGTGACGGCGTGCGACGGTGTAACGCTCGCCCGTCTTCCGCATGCGTTCGCGGACCAGGGACTTGAGGTGTTTGCGAGTGGTCATGACTGGTTTCCTCCACCCGGCGCTCGGCCTCGGGCTCCACGCGACCGACGCCCGCCGGATACGGGAATGGTCGTCACTGCTCGCTCGTTCCCCGAGGACATCGATCCCCTTTGCCCCCGCATCGTCGGCCGGCGTGGACGGCCGCTCAGGGGGTCCGGCGCTGAGGAAAGCCGCCGTGA
>CALMIQ010000083.1 GCA_937863965.1 uncultured Micropruina sp. | reverse complement strand
CGAGATCCGCTGGCTCGACCAGGTGGAGGCCAGCGTGGCGCGGTTCGGTGCGACGGCGTCCACGGCGTCCGATCTGGACCAGTCGGTGCCCTCCGATGACGCGGCGGAGGCCCGCCGATGAGTGCGCCGGCGCTGCAGCTCACCGATGTCGTTCGGGAGCACGGCAGCGGCGAGACCGTGGTCCACGCACTGCGCGGGGTGTCGCTGGAGGTGTGGCCGGGTGAGCTGGTGGCCGTCATGGGGCCTTCCGGCAGCGGCAAGACGACCCTGCTGAACCTGGCCGGCGCCCTGGATCGCCCGACGACCGGCGAGATCGCGATCGACGGCGTCGTCCTGGGCGGGCTGAAGCCCGAGCGACTGGCACGGCTGCGCCGCCGCCGGGTCGGCGTGGTGTTCCAGAGCTACAACCTGATTCCCGCGCTGACCGCCGCCGAGAACATCGCTCTCCCCCTGGAACTGGACGGCCACCCGTCGCTCGCCGCCCGGCAGGACGCCCGCGCCGTGCTGAAGGATCTAGGCCTGGATGGGCTGGCCGACCGGTTCCCCGATCAGCTCTCCGGGGGCCAGCAGCAGCGGGTGGCGATCGCTCGCGCGCTGGTCGGCGAGCGCCGGCTGGTGCTGGCCGACGAACCGACCGGCGCCCTCGACTCGGTGACGGGCGAAGAGGTGCTGGGCGTGCTGCGGGCCCGCTGCGACGCCGGCGCGGCCGGGCTGCTGGTCACGCACGAACCCCGCCACGCCGCCTGGGCCGACCGCGTGGTGTACCTGCGCGACGGCCTCGTGGTGGACGGCGCGGCGATTCGACCCGACCGAGTGCCGGCATGAGCACCGTCGGCGTGGCGCGCAAGGCCCTCGACGTGCCCGTCGGCCACTCGCGGGGGCGGGTCCGCTCTGGTGGACGGGCTGGCGGCTGGCGCTCCGGATGGCGCGCCGGGACATCCGTCGTGACCGGGGACGGAGTTGGTTCGTCTGGCTGATGATCGCCGTCCCGGTGGCGCTGATCGCCGCCTCGCAGGTGCTGATCGCGTCCACCGAGCTGTCGCCGAAGGCGTGGGCCGAGCTGCACACCGGCGGGAACCAGGCCCGGATCACCTGGGTCGGGCGGGCGTTCACACCCGAGCTCAGCAGCGACGGACACGTGCTCCCGGCGTCCGAGAAGACCACGACGGCGGAGCCGGTGCCGGGTTGGGGGACGTCGATCGCATCCCAGCAGGACGCGGTGGCCAAGCTCCTGGACAGCCCGGCGACCGCGATCACGGCGACCATGGGCGCCTTCGGCCCGTCCGCGGCGACGATCAGCCTGCTGGGACTGGACGCCGCCGCCCCCGCCGCCGCCCGCATCGTCCAGCTCACCGAGGGACGCCTGCCCGCCGGCCCCGGCGAGGCCCTGGTCACGGTCCGCGGGTCACGTGCCGGACTGCCCGGCACCGGGACCGTCACCGTGACACTCGCCGGAGAGCCCGTCACGCTCACGATCGTGGGGCGGGGGGCAACGCACCTGACCTACGTCCCCGATCTGATCACCCAACCCGGCCCGGACGCCGAGGAACTGGAGTTCCTGATCTCGGGCGATCGTCCGGTCACCTATCCGGACGCGGAGCGGCTCGCCCGCCACGGCTTCCAGACGACCAGCCTGCACATCGTCACCCACGAACCTCTGCCCGGCACGGGCCTGGGATTCGGTATCGGTGATCTCGCCGCCGCCGGCGGCCTGATCGAGGTGGCTCTGCTGGTCGGCCCCGCGTTCGCGATCGGCGCAGCCCGGCAGCGCCGCAGCCTTGCGCTCGCCGCCACCAGCGGGGCCACCGCCCGACAGCTGCGTCGGATCGCCCTGGGGCAGGCGGTACTGCTCGGCTCGTCGGCGACGCTCGCCGGGATGGTTGTCGGCGCCGGTGTCGCGATCGCGCTGTGGCCGATCCTGACCTCCGATCCCGCCGACGTGCATGGCCCGCTCGACGTGCCCTCCGGCCACCTGGTGCTGCTGCTGGCGCTCGGCACGCTGACGGCCCTCGGCTCGGCACTGATGACCGCCCGCGGCCTGGGCCGCCTGGCGCTGATCTCGGCCCTGCACGGAACGGTGCGCTCGGCGCCTCCCGGACGCGGCGCACCCATCGCCGGGACGCTGCTGCTCGCCTCAGGAGTCGCCGCCGCCTGGTCGACCCGCATCATGGACCCCGCCACCCAGGGAACCTTGATCGCCGTCGTCTGGATGACCGGCGGTCTGGCCGCGCTGGCCGGTGTGCTGCTCGGCACCCCCGCCCTGCTGCGCGGGTTGAGCCGGCTGGGCGGCAGCGCCCCGGTGACGGCCCGCATGGCGCTGCGCGATCTCGCCCGGCAGCGGGGCCGCGCGACGGCGACGGTGGCGTCGGTGCTCGGCGGTGTGATGATGCTGACGACCGTGTGGACGGTGATGGACAGCGCGCAGGCCTTCGAGGGGCGTCACTACATTCCCACGGCCCGGTACGGCCAGGGCACGGTGGACACCGCGGGCGACACCGACGCCGGCATGGTCGGCATCGAGGCCAGCGTCCACTCGGTCGACCCGGCGCTGCGGACGGCCCGGCTGGCCGGTGTCGCCATGCCCACGCCGGGCGTGGAGGGCGACTTCCTGACGGTGGTTGCGGTGCGGAAGGGCTGTGCGACGCCGGAGCTCCTGGAACCGTCCAATGCCCGCTGCCGGTCGATGATCGCCGGATTCCGGGACGGCATCCTGATGGGGTCACCGGCCGATCTCACCCGCCTGTTCGGTCTGGACGCCGGCCAAGCGGACGCGCTGCGCAACGGTCGCCTGCTGGTGAACACGCAGCCCGTTCAGGGCTTCAACGGAACGTCGGTGAACGAGGTGACGGACGGCAGACTCCGGCTGGCCTACATCGACCAGATGACACCGGGCGCCAAGCCCCGCACCGTCGACGTGCCGGCGCTGGCTGTGACCAGCGAGTTGATCGACCGTGGGGTGCCGGCGTCCCGCTACTCGGTGCTGGTCAGCACCCGGACGGCGGCGGCCCTCGGCTGGGAGGCGCAGGGCTGGCACGTGCTGGTGGACGACCCGAACGGCCCGATCAGTGCCGACACCGCCCTGCGGCTCAACGCCTCGCTGGACGAGGCGGGGCTGGAGATCCACGTCGAGCGCGGCTTCGTACCCACGCCGCAGCCCCTGATGTGGCTGATCGCCGGCACTTTGGCTTTGCTCGCGGTGATCGGGGCGGCTACGTCGACCATCCTGGCGACGGCCGAGTTGCGTCCGTTCCTGGCCACCTTCACCGCCGTCGGCGCGCCGCCGACGCTGACCCGGCGGCTGGCCACGACCCAGGCGGCCACACTGGCACTGCTGGCCACGACGTTGGGGTCGGCGCTCGGCATCGCCGTCGGCGCCCCGATGGCGCTCTTCGCCACAGACGCCGGCGCAGGAGATCCGATCCTGGCATTGCCCTGGCCGGTCGTCGGCGCCTTCGTGATCGCCGTCCCCGTGGTCGCGGGCGCGGTGGCTGCGGTGTCGACGTCCGCGACCCGGTCGACGGCCGGATCGGGGACTAATCGAGTGTGATCGAGACCTTCCCGACGGCCGTGCCCGACCGGAGGATCTGGTGCGCCTCGGCGAGGGTCTCCGGGCCGAGGCCGGCGAGCCTCTGCCCGAGCGTCGTCCGCACCCGGCCCTGCTCGACGAGTTGTGCGGTGCGAGCCAGCAGGCGGCCCTGTTCGGCGACGTCCGGGGTCTCATGGATGATCCGGGCGAACATGTACTCCCAGTGGAAGCTGAGCGCCTTGGTCTTCAGTGCCCCGATAGGCCCCGGATCGTCGTCGACGGCGACGATCTCGCCGAACGGCTGCAGCAGCTGCTGGTAGGCGTCCAGGTTGCCCGCGGTGAACGACGAGAAGATCCAGCGGACGCCCTCGGGCGCCACGGCGGACACCTCGTCGCGCAGGTTGCGGTGACCGACAACCTGGTCGGCACCGAGTTCACGCACAAAGGCCCGGCTCTCGTCGCGGCTCGCCGTAGCGACCACGGTCACGCCGGTGAGCGCCTTGGCCAGCTGGATCAGCACGCTGCCCACGCCTCCCGCACCGCCGACGACCAGCAGGTTGCCGCGGCTGTCCGCGGTCAGCCGGAGCTTGTCGAACAGCGATTCCCACGCGGTGATCGTCGTCAGCGGCAGCGCGGCGGCCTGCGCCCAGTCGAGGTTCGCGGGCTTGTGCGCCACGATCCGCGAGTCGACCGCATGCAGTTCAGCGTTCGTGCCGGGACGGCTGATGTCACCGGCGTAGTACACCTCATCGCCGACGGCGAACCCGGACGCCCGCTCGCCCACCGCCTCGACCACCCCGGCCGCGTCGTAGCCGAGCTGCTTGCTCTCGCCGTCACCCAGGCGTTTCAGCACCTTGGTGTCGACCGGGTTCACCGAGACGGCACGGACGCGGACCAGCAGGTCATGCGGGCGCAGCTCGGGCACCGGGACCCGTTCGGCGGTGAAGGCGTCCTCGCCGGTGCGCCCGCCGTGGGCGATCCAGGCGGTAGTGGGATGACTCACTGGTTGCTCCTCTCTGCGACGTCCACCCTATGCCGACCGCCCGCGGACGGATGGGTCGTCGTCGGCTTCCAAGGCGCTCGCCCGGCGATGCGGACGAAGGACGCCGGCGGACGCGACCAGGGGCGAGAGGCAGTGCCTCTCGCCCCTCGTCGTGGTCGGCTTTCAGCTGCAGCCGCTGGTGCTGCCGCAGCCCTCGCAGATGTAGCAGCTGCCGCTGCGACGCATCTTGGTGCCGCAGGTCATGCACAGCGGCGCGTCGATCGCCATGCCGGAGATCTTCTCCAAGACCTCGGCGGTCGAGTGCGGCCGCGCCTCGACCAGCGCCGGCTGGATCGGGCCCTCCTCGTGGACCTTCACCTCGTCACCCGCGTCGTTCTTTAGCGCCTCGGACTCGATCAGGTTGGCCTCGTCCTCCTCGGAGAGGTACGAGCCGGTCTCGACGTACCGGGCCCGCTCGGCCGAGGTGTAGATGCCCAGCTCGGCACGCTCATCGAAGGACAGGTAGTCGAGCGCCAGCCGCCGGAAGATGTAGTCGATGATCGACTGCGCCATCCGGATGTCGGCATCGTCGGTCATGCCGGCCGGCTCGAACTTCATGTTGGTGAACTTCTGCACGTAGCTCTCCAGCGGGACGCCGTACTGCAGCGCGATCGAGATGGCGATCGAGAAGGCATCCATCACGCCGGCCAGGGTGGAGCCCTGCTTGCCGAGCTTGAGGAAGACCTCGCCGAGGCGTCCGTCGTCGTAGGCACCGGCGGTCATGTAGCCCTCGGCGCCGCCCACCGAGAAGGACGTGGTCCGGCTGGTGCGGGACTTCGGCAGCCGCTGCCGGCGCGGCCGGTACTCGATCCGCACCTCGGGCTGCGGCTTGGTCTCGGCCGCGGGCTCTTCCTTCTTCTTCGCATCGGACAACGGCTGACCCACCTTGCAGTTGTCGCGGTAGACGGCCAGCGCCTTCAGGCCCAGCTTCCAGCCCTGCAGGTAGACCTCGGCGATCTCCTCGACGGTCGCGGTCTCGGGCAGGTTGACCGTCTTGGAGATGGCGCCGGACAGGAACGGCTGCACCGCGGCCATCATCCGGACGTGACCCATCGGCTTGATCGCCCGCTCGCCCATCGCGGTGTCGAAGACCTCGTAGTGCTCGCGCTTCAGGCCGGGCGCGTTCACCACGTGGCCGTGCTCGGCGATGTACTCGACGATCGCCTCGACGGTCTCCTCGGTGTAGCCGAGACGGTTCAGCGCGTGCGGGATGGTCTGGTTGACGATCTGCATCGAACCGCCGCCGACCAGCTTCTTGAACTTGACCAGCGAGAAGTCCGGCTCGATACCCGTGGTGTCGCAATCCATCATGAAGCCGATCGTCCCGGTCGGCGCGAGCACGGACGCCTGCGCGTTGCGGAACCCCTTGTCGGCGCCCAGGGTGACGACCTTGGCCCACTCGGCGGTGGCCGCGTCGTGCACGGTGGAGTCGAGCGTGGTGAACGAGCGGATCTCATCGTTGGCCGCCTGGTGCTTGCGCATCACCTTCTGATGGGCGGACGCGTTGCGGGCATAGCCGGCGTACGGGCCGACGATGCCGGCCAGCTCGGCCGAGCGCCGGTAGCTGGTGGCGGTCATCAGCGAGGTGATGGACGCCGCGAGCGCGCGGCCGCCCTCGGAGTCGTAACCGCGTCCGACCGCCATCAGCAGGGCGCCCAGGTTGGCGTAGCCGATGCCCAGCTGCCGGTAGTCACGGGTGGTCTGCCCGATCGCTTCGGTCGGGAAGTCCGCGAAGCAGATCGAGATGTCCATGGCGGTGATCACCAGCTCGACGGCCTTGGTGAAGGTCGCCGCGTCGAAGGTGTCGTCGTCGCGCAGGAACTTCAGCAGGTTCAGGCTGGCCAGGTTGCAGGAGCTGTTGTCCAGGCTCATGTACTCAGAGCACGGGTTGGACGCGGTGATCCGGCCGGTCTCGGGGTTGGTGTGCCAGGCGTTGATGGTGTCGTCGTACTGGATGCCCGGGTCGGCGCACTCCCAGGCGGCTTTGGCCATCTTGCCGAACAGCTCGCGGGCGTCGACGGTGTCGATCACCTCGCCGGTCATCCGGGCCCGCAGGCCGAACTCGGCACCGTCCTCGACCGCCCGCATGAAGTCGTCGCTGACCCGGACGGAGTTGTTCGCGTTCTGGTACTGGACGCTGACGATGTCCTTGCCGCCCAGGTCCATGTCGAAGCCGGCGTCGCGCAGGGCGCGGATCTTGTCCTCCTCGCGCGCCTTGGTCTCGATGAACTCCTCGATGTCGGGGTGGTCGACATCGAGCACGACCATCTTGGCGGCCCGCCGGGTGGCGCCGCCGGACTTGATGGTGCCCGCGGAGGCGTCGGCGCCACGCATGAAGCTGACCGGGCCGGAGGCCGTGCCGCCGGAGGACAGCAGCTCCTTGCTGGAGCGGATCCGGGAGAGGTTCAGACCGGCACCCGAGCCGCCCTTGAAGATGAAGCCCTCTTCCTTGTACCAGTTCAGGATCGACTCCATCGAGTCGTCGACGCTGAGGATGAAGCAGGCGCTGACCTGCTGCGGGGACTTGGTGCCGACGTTGAACCACACCGGGGAGTTGAAGCTGAAGTACTGGTGCAGCAGCATCCAGGTCAGTTCGTGCTCGAAGATCTCGGCGTCGGCCGGCGTCGCGAAGTAGCCGTTGTCCTCGCCGGCGCGCCGATAGGTGGTCACCACACGGTCGATGAGCTGCCGCAGGCTCGTCTCGCGGGCCGGGGTGTTCAGCGCGCCGCGGAAGTACTTGGTGGTGACGATGGTCGAGGCGTTGACGCTCCAGAAGTCGGGAAACTCGGCGCCGCGCTGCTCGAAGACGGTCGCGCCGGTCTTCCAGTTGGTCTGGATGACGTCACGTGCCTCCCAGGTCACCTGGTCGTAGGGATGGACGCCCTCGGTGGTGAAGACGCGCGCCACGGTCAACCCCGACGGCTTGGCGGATCGGCGGCTGCCGGCACGGGCGGTTTCGGTCATTAGGGATGCCTTCCTTCGGGTGTGGGTGGCGCTGTCTCGTCAGCGTGGGGCGAGGAGCTGGTCGCGGAGGTTCTGGATCTCGGCCTCGAAGTCGTCGACCGAGTCGTAGTGCTTGTACACGGACGCGAAGCGCAGGTAGGCGACGGCGTCCAGCGTGCTCAGCGGGCCGAGGATCGCCAGCCCCACGTCGTCGGCCGGGATCTCGGCCTGGCCGCTGGCGCGCAGCGTCTCCTCGACCTGCTGACCCAGCCGGGCCAGGTCGGCCTCGGAGACCGGGCGCCCCTTGCACGCCTTGCGGACGCCGTTCACCACCTTCTCGCGGGAGAACGGCTCGACCACGCCGGACCGCTTCACCACGACGAGCTGCATCTGCTCGAGGGTGGTGAACCGCCGCTCGCAGGAGGGGCACTGACGGCGGCGGCGAATGGCCGCGCCGTCTTCGGCGACCCGCGAGTCGAGAACACGGGAATCGGTGTGACGGCAGTACGGGCAGTACACGGTTGCCACCCCCTTCGCTTTCGTCGGTGAACGCCCGCCCCAGGGGAGCGACCCTGTGGAGCGATGTGTGTACCGGCTGTGGACGACCCTGTGGATGAAACCACAATCTGTGGATGAACCACAGCCTTGTAACTACTACATATAGACGATACGTCGCGAACGACCACAACGCAACCGGCCGACCGGCGTGTCGGATACGACTCGCGGAGCCCTTCGCGGCGACCCCGGATCGACCCTCCGGGAACGCCGGCCCCACCGATATGGGCTCGACGGATCCGCCCCGCTCAGCCCGCCTGGATGCTGACCGACGGCGCCTGGGGCAGGACCGGGGCGTTGGACACCGCCAGGAAGCCGGCGACCAGGGTCAGCACGCCGGCGGCGACCACACCCAGGAACAGGGTCACCGCGACGGCCAGGCCGCGACGGGTCAGCTGCAGCCCCTCCCCCAGCGCGATCGCGATCGGCTCGGACGCCGGCCGCGGCTCGGACACCCGGCTTCGCACCAGCGGCGCGGCCGCGGCCGATGGCCGCCCACCGGGTGCGCCGGGGTGGCTCGGACGCGCGAGAGGCCCCCGCACCTGCGGGACGTGCCGCCACCGCGGCCGGGTGGCCACCGGGGTTCCCGCCAGCTCCTCAACCAGCACTGCGCTCATCTCGCACTCCCTTCCTCGAACATATGTTCGACCGTCATTGTTACCCGGCGATCGGTGGCGACGCAAGCACTATTCGTACTGTTGTTCAC
>CALMIQ010000082.1 GCA_937863965.1 uncultured Micropruina sp. | reverse complement strand
CCCTCGAGGTCGACGACGTCACCCTCGCCGCGCGTCGCGCCGAGGCCGAGGCCCGCGGCTGGAAGCCACGGACCCGGCAACGGACGGTGTCCCCGGCGCTGAAGATCTTCGCGCTGCTCGCCCAGTCGGCCGACAAGGGCGCCGCCCGGCGCGATCCGGACGAGCTGTAGCGCCGTCGTCCGGCGAAGCGGGCAGCGATTGCGCCGACTCGTCGCGGGCGAGGAACTGGGCCTCGGGCTCACACCGGCCGCCCGGCACGCCGGCCGCGAGCTGCTGCAGGATGCCCGTTGGCGGCGGACTCCGGCCACCGTGAGTCCCCACCCCCTGGGACGCCGGATGGCGCCGGCCGGCTGACAAAGCCGTAACACGACCGGTATCCGTCGGCGTGCGGTTGGGTCTACTCTCGGCTGATCGTCCCGCCCCCGACGAAGGAGGCCATCATGGCGCTCTCCCTCACGGCCCGCCCGGACCGGCTGGCGGTCGGCGTGGTCTGCACGCTGCGGTTGGCGGTGCGCACCGCGGGCCGCTCGCTGGATGAGTTCACCGGCAGCGGCGTCGTCCGGCCCGACCACGCCGGGAGGCACCGATGAACACCGCGAACGTGGACCTGACTCCGTGGGCGGACGTCCATGCCGCGATCGAGCGCGAGATCGGGGTGATCCTGTTCACCGTGCTGCACTTCACCCAGGGCGGCGCCCGGATGGAGCGCGTCTACAGCTCGCACCCCGTCGAGTACCCGGTGGGCGGCTCGAAGGACGTGACCACCGAGGTCGCGGAGGACTGGATCGCGGTCTCCAGGGACGCCGGAATGCCCTACTTCGGCGCCACCCCGGACGACCTGGAGCGCATCTTCACCGACGCCGAACTGATCCGCTCGCTCGGTTGCGGCTCGATCCTGAACGTGCCGTTGAAGAACGCGGTCGGTACCACCTGGGGCACTGTCAACCTCTGCGCGGCGGAGGGAACCTACACGCCGGAGGCGATCTACCGCGCCCTGAAGATCATCGCGCACCACGTCCGGACGACCGAGGACGGAGTGGAGCACCGCTGACCGCCGTCTCGGTGCTCGCCGATCAGTTGCCCCCACCCGTCGTCCAGGGCGGACCGATCGTGGCCGGCTGAGTCAGGCGTCCGGCACCTGCCAGGGGGTGTCCTCGACATCGGCGTCCTCGACCGGTGCGCGGGCGGTCAGGTAGGCGCCGAACGCGGCGAACACCGGCGCGGGCAGGAACAGCAGCCCCGAGGACAGCGCCAGGAACAGGCACAGCGCGCCCAGCACGCCGACGCAGATCCAGGCGACCCGAACCCGGTGAGTGCGCACGAGGAGCGGGATCACCGTCAGCGCCAGCGGGATCAGCAGCGGGGGAAACACCGTCCAGCCGAGCACGCGGAACGGCGGCACCCACTGCGACCCGGAGGCCGTCTGCACCGCCAGGATGGGCATGAACGCGAAGAAGATCGATGCGGCGACGACGTACACCACCGCCGCCCACTGCCACAGCTTCGCCTGTCTTGCGACCGTCACCGGCCCAGTATCACGCGTCCGACCAGATCGGTGTCGCAATTGCCGCCGGACATGATCCGGTGATCTGCTCCAGCAGCGGCCAGCGGTACGCCGGTGTGACCGGGACGTGCTCCGCGACGATGCGGGTGGCGTCGGCGAGATCCTCGGCGGTCAGCATGCGCCGAGCCTAGGCCTTCCCGTGCGGCGTCCGGATCTGCTGGGATGGGCGCAGCCTCGCCACCCCACCGAGAGGACGCCTCATGTCCCGTCTCCTGCCGGCCGGCATCACCCTGGCGCTCGCCCTCATCCTGACCGCCTGCACGTCGTCCGACCCGGCGTCCGGGCCGCTGCAGCCCGTCGGTGACACCCCACCGGACGCCTACGCTGCCCGGCCGATCCCGTCCGCCCAGATCGACGCCGCGATCGGCGGCCTCGATCGACTGGTGACCGACGTGATGCAGCGCAGCGGCGTCCCGGGCATGTCGGTGGCCGTCGTCCGCGGCGGCCAGATCGTCTACGCCAAGGGGTTCGGCGTCCGGGAACTCGGCAAGGACGCCACGGTGGACGCCGACACCGTGTTCCAGCTGGCGTCCGTGTCGAAGTCGATCGGCAGCACGTGCGTGTCGGCGGCCGTCACGAACGGGTTGGTGTCCTGGTCGGACCCGGTGGTCGAGCACCTGCCCGACTTCAGGCTGTCCGACCCGGAGATCACCAGGCGGGTCACCATCGCCGATCTGTACGCGCACCGCAGCGGACTGCCGTACCAGGCCGGCGACGACCTCGAGGCGTTCGGCTTCGACCGCGCCGGGGTGCTCGCCAGGCTCGGCCAGTTCGAGCTGGACCCGTTCCGGATCACCTATCACTACAGCAACTTCGGCATGACCACCGGCGGCGAGGCGGTGGCGGCCGCGGCCAAACGCCCGTGGGAGCAGCTGTGCGCCGAGCGGCTCTACGCGCCGCTCGGGATGGCCTCCACCAGTTCCAGCTACGCCGACTTCCTCGGCCGCGAGAATCGGGCCACGCTGCACTTCCGCACCGGCGAGAAGACGTTCGAGCCGCTCTACTCCCGCAACGCGGACGCCCAGTCGCCGGCCGGCGGGGTCAGTTCCTCGGCCAACGACATGGCCCGCTGGCTGCTGATGAACCTGGCCGACGGCAGGGCCGGCGACCAGCCGGTGATCGACCCCGACGTGCTGCGCGAGTCGCACACCGCGCAGGTCGCCACCGGTCCGCTGCCGAGTTCGGATTCGCGCAGCCGGTTCTACGGCTACGGCTTCAACGTCGAGAACACCTCGACCGGGCACGTCCGGCTGGGCCACTCCGGGGCCTTCTACGTCGGGGCCGGCACCGCGTTCGGGCTGCTGCCGGCCGCCGACGTCGGCATCGTCGCACTCACCAACGGCTCCCCGGTCGGCGCCGCCGAGGCGGTCACCACCGGGTTCACCGACCTGGTCCGCACCGGCGCGCTCGAGCGGGACTGGCTGGGCTTCTTCGGACCGATCTTCGGTGCGATCTTCGTCAATCAGAGCAAGGTCGCCGCCCCGCCACCCGCGGACGCCAGGCCCGCCCGACCGCTGGACGCCTACGTCGGCCGCTACCACAGCCCGTACGCCGGGGACATCGCGGTGACCCGCGACGGCGACCAGCTCACCCTGACCATCGGACCCAAGCAGCTCAGCGCACCGCTCACCCACTACGACGGAGACACCTTCAGCTGGCTCGCCCCCGGCGGCAACGGCGAACCGGTCTCCGCCGTCACCTTCTCGGGCGGAGGCGACCTGGCCGGGTCGGTCGACATCGAGTTGGTGCAACGCCCGCGGTTCGAACGGGTGTAGCACCCACCGGCGCTGCGACCGCCACAATCGGCACATGCGCCGTTCCGACCGCCCGCCGCTGCGCACCGTCCTGCTGGACGCCGACGGCGTGCTGCAGCGTCGTCGTCCGGGACTGGTGCGCGGGCTGCTGCGGCTCGGCGGTCCCCGGTTCGTGGTGGACGCCATGCGCGCCGAGGTGCGCTGCCTGACCGGCGAACACGACTTCCCGGACGCCCTGGCGCAGGCGATGCGGCGCCACCGGGTGCCCGGGGACGCCGCCGACGTGGCCCGCGGCTGGCTCGACATCGTCGTCGACCCGCGCCGCCTGGAACTGGTGGACGCCCTCCGCACCGACGGCGTCCGGGTCGCGCTGGCGACCAATCAGCACCGGTTCCGGGGCCTGCACATGCGCGAGCACCTGCGCCTGGACGACCACGTCGACGCCGCCTACTACTCGTTCGAGCAGGGCGTCGCCAAGCCGGACGCGGCGTTCTTCACCCGCATCCTGGACGACCTGGGCGACCCGCCCGGCTCGGTGCTGTTCATCGACGACCTGCCGGGCAATGTGCGGGCCGCGCGGAGGCTCGGCATCGACGCCCGGCTGCACCTGTGGCGCACCGGAGCGGCGGGATTGCGCCGCACGCTGGCGTCCCGGCTCTGACACCGACCGCCTCCGAACCGAACGGCTCAGGCCAGCAACGGCAGCACCGCCACCACCCCGGCGATGGTGCCGAGGCTGGCCAGGGTGGACAACGCCACCACGCTTGCCACCAGGGCGGGATTCGAGCCGTACTCGCGGGCCAGCATGAAGGCGTTCACCGCGGTGGGCATCGAGCAGGCCAGGATCAGGCTGCTCAACGCGAGGCCGTCCAGGCCGAGCAGCAGGCCCAGACCGGCGGCCAGCACCGGCAGCGCCACGACCCGGACGGCGGCGGCGATCAGCACCGGCGCGGTCAGCTTCAGGCTCGACCGCTGCCCCAGCTGCAGCCCCAGCGCGATCAGCACCATCGGAATCGCCGCCTGGGCGAGAAGCTCGACGCCACGAGCGATGCCGACCGGAAGGGTCACCCCGCTGGTGCGGACGATCAGGCCGGCGACCAGGGCCCAGGCCACCGGCAGCCTGACCACGGTCAGCACGGCGTCACCCACGCCGCCGTGCGAGCCGAGCAGGGCGGGTCCGACGGTGTACATCACCACGAGCGAGGTGACGAAGATCACCACCGCCTGGTCGAGTCCGGCCCGCCCGAGCGCCAGCAGGGCGATCGGCAGCCCGAAGTTGCCGTTGTTGCCGATCACCACGGCGGCGATCATGGCCCGCCGGGTCGGTCCGTCCCGGCCCCACGCGGCGGCCAGCGCGATCAGCCCGGCGACGGCCGTGGCGAGCAGGTAGCCGCCGACCAGTTGCACCGCCTGTCCGCCGGAGACCTCGGTCCTCATCACGCTGTCGAAGGCGAGCAGCGGTGTGAGCCCGTACAGATTGATCTTGCCGACGGTGTCCATGTCGAGCCGGAACCTCCGGGCCAGCGCGACACCGACCAGGGCGACCAGCACCACCGGCAGGATCACCTCGATCAGCGCGGTGAGAAAGGCCACCCACGGATCGTTTCACCACCTGGGCATCCGGTCCGCCGGCAACCACTGCGCGAGCAGGAACAATGGCACCCATGACGGCCTTCACCCTGACCGCCCCACTCACGGACCCGGACACCGCCTGGACCGAGCTGCTCGCCCACCCGGAACTGCTCTGGGGCCACGGCGCACCCGACCTGGAACCCGGCCGCGACTACGCCTCACACAGCCAGGTCGGCACCGGCGGCCAGGGCCGGATCGGGTCGGTCCAGCCGGGCCGGGTGGAGTTCACCTGGGGCGCCGCGGGCTGGGAACAGCCGGGGCGGTTCGTGGTCTTCGTCGGCGGCGATCTGCTGGTGGATGCCCGCGCGATCCCCGAGGCGGCGGCCACGGCCGCGCGCCAGCACTGGGAGCGCATGGTGGCCGGCGCCGCGGACTACCTGAACCACCCCAATCCGCCGCTGGACGCCCCCGTCCGGGCGGTGCTGTTCGACGCCGACGGGGTGTTGCAGTGGCCGCGTCCGGGCTGGTTGGAGGAGTTCACCCGGATCGGCGGTGACGGCTTCGTGGTGGACGCCTTCCGCGCCGAGATCGGCTGCCTGACCGGCCACGACGACCTCAAACCGCGGTTGGAGGCGCTGCTGGCGGCGTCCGGAACCGGCGGCGGCGTGGACGAGATCCTCGCGATCTGGCACGACATCGTGATCGACGCGGACGCCTTCGCCGTCGTCGAGCGGGTGCGGACCTCGGGGGTCACCGTCGGCTTGGCGACCAACCAGCAGAGCTACCGGGGTGCCCAGATGCGCGACCGCTACCGGCTCGACCGCCACTTCGACCACACCTTCTACTCCTACGAGGTCGGGCACGCCAAGCCGTCGCCGGAGTACTTCCGGCACATCCTGGCGGAACTGGACCTGCCCGCCGACCAGGTGGCGTTCGTCGACGACGCCCCCGCCAACGTCCGCGCCGCCCGGGTCGTCGGCCTGCGCGCCGCGCTGCACCGGACCCGCGACGGGGCGTCCGGGCTGGCCGCCGACCTGGTGGGGCTGGGCGTCCCCATCTGAGCGCCGGGCGGCGCCCGAGATTCGAGCACTGGGCAGGGCGCGGGCCGGGCACTAGTCTCGGTGCAATGTCGCAGCACACCAGCCACACCGTCCTGGCCAGCACCGACAGCAGCGCCTTCGCGTCCGTGCGGCAGCGCGGGACGACCCGCGACGAGCGCTTCGCATTGGGCCGGTCGCTGCGCGAGCGGGTGCCGATCTCCGCGCTGGGAGTGTGGAACGCGACCCAGGCGCGTCCCGACCCGATCGAGTTGATCAGCGCCTCGCACCAGGGACGCGTCGACGAGCTGATCCCGATCCGGGTCGGCCGGATGGTGTCCTCGCCGTACGGCTTCTACCGCGGCACGGCCGTGGTGATGGCGTCCGACCTGGCCGCTCTGCCGATCACCGGGATCATGCCGGTGATCTGCGGCGACTCGCACCTGGGCAACTTCGGCTTCTACCGTTCGCCCGAGGGCGAGCAGGTGATCGACCTCAACGACTTCGACGAGGCCCACCCGGGCGCCTGGGAGTGGGACCTGCGCCGGCTGGCGGCCGCCGTCTGGGTGGCCGGACGCGAGAACGGCTACGGCGAGGACGACATCGCCGATGCGGTGCGCGCGTGCGTGATGGCCTACCGCGACGAGGTCGACCTGTTGGCGTCGATGCCGCTGCTGGCCCGCTCGTACAACCGGCTGGACATCGAGCGGCTGCACGAGACGGCGACCGAGAAGGAGCTGCGGGACGAGATCAAGCGGGCCGGCAAGGTGGCCCGCAAGCGCACCTCCGACCGGGCACTGCCCCGCTTCACCGATTCCACCGCCGAAGGCGAGCGTCGGATCGTGGAGGAGCTTCCGCTGATCCGGTCGGTGCGCGGCGGGGAGTTCGACCAGCTCGCCGAGGGCCTGGACGCCTACCTGGACACGCTCGCCCCGCACTGGCGGCGGGTGGTCGCCGGCTACACCCTGGTCGACATCGCCCACAAGGTGGTCGGGGTCGGCTCGGTCGGCCTGCGCGCCTATGTGGCCCTGCTGGAGGGCAGTTCGCCCGACGACGTGCTGTTCCTGCAGCTCAAGCAGGCCCGCCGTTCGGTGCTGGCCAGGTACGTCCACGGCGACAACGCCTGGCACGCGCACCAGGGCCAGCGGGTGGTCGAGTACCAGCAGGCGCTGCAGACGGTCTCCGACCCGCTGTTGGGCTGGACGGAGGTCGACGGCCGGCAGTACTACGTCCGGCAGTTCCGCAACATGAAGGGCACGGTGCCGCTGGACGGCCTGACCGCGACCGCGCTGACCGACTACGCCGGCATCGTCGGGCACCTGCTGGCCAAGGGCCACGCCCGGACGTCCGGGGCGTCCATGATCGCGGGCTACCTGGGTGGCGGCGAGAAGGCCGCCAAGGCGTTCTCGCGGTTCGCCCGGCTCTACGCCGATCAGACCGAGGCCGATCACGCCGCCCTGGTGAAGGCGGCCCGGGACGGCCAGATTCCGATCGCCGACGGTGCCCTGGCCGCGATGGGGTCCGCGTTCCGCCCCGGCGGCTGACGGCGTCCCCACTGAAGCGACCCGTGACACGTGTCATACCGAACCGGTGACAGCGTCCCCTGATCGAATCGGACGGGTCGCGGCACCGTTGAGGCATGGATGCAATCACCCTCACCGGCCTCACCAAGACCTACGGCTCCTTGACCGCCGTCGACGCACTCGACCTGACGGTTCCGGCCGGCCAGATCCTGGCGCTGCTCGGTCCGAACGGCGCCGGGAAGTCCACCACCACCGAGATGGTGTTGGGCCTGACCAGGCCGGACGCCGGATCGGCCGCGGTGTTCGGCGCCGACCCGGTCACGGCGATGCGCCGCGGCGACGTCGGCGCCATGCTGCAGAACGGCACCCTGCTGTGGGACGTGCCGGTCCGCCGGCTGCTGAGGCTGATGCACGGCCTGTACGCCCACCCGCTGCCGCTCGCTGAGGTGATCGAGCGCGCCGACCTGCACTCGATCCTGGCCAGCAACACCAACAAGCTCTCCGGCGGCGAGGCGCAGCGCGTCCGGTTCGCGCTGGCGATGATGGCCGATCCCCGCCTGCTGATCCTGGACGAGCCGACCGTCGGCATGGACGTCGACGCCCGGCGCGCCTTCTGGGCCGCGATGGCGACGCTGGCCGCCGAGGGACGCACCGTGGTCTTCGCCACTCACTATCTCGACGAGGCGGACGAGTTCGCCGACCGGATCGTGGTGCTCAACCAGGGCCGGATCGTGGCGGACGGCACCGGCAGCCAGATCAAGGCGGTGGTCGGCGGCCGCCGGATCAGCTTCGCCGGCGGAAGGCCCGAGTACACCGGCGCGATCGGGGTGGTGGCCCAGGAGTCCCGCGGCGCCCGCACCGTGCTGACCAGCACCGACTCCGACGCCACCCTGCGGATGCTGCTCGCCGACGCGTCCGTCACCGACGTCGAGGTCAGCGCCCCGCGACTCGAGGACGCCTTCCACACCCTGGTCTCCTGACCATCACCCGCCCGACGACTGCCGAGAAGGACCGATCATGACCACCCTCACCACCCACCGGCCCGCCGACATCACCCACCCGGCGCCGACCGAACCCGCGAAGCCCACCGGATCGACCCGGCGGTTCCTGCACTACACCGGCCAGAGCATCCTCACCCAGGTGCGCGACTGGGCGTTCCTCGGCTTCATCATCGTGATGCCGACCACGGTCTACCTGTTCTTCTCGGGCATCTACGGCGACCGGACCACCGACGGCTCCGGCGTCGACGTGGCCGCGGTGATGATGGTGATGATGGCCACCTACGGCGGCCTCGGCGCCGCGATGAACGCCGGCTCGCAGATCCAGTCCGAGCGCTCGTCCGGCTGGTTCCGGCAGCTGATGGTGACCGCACTCACACCGGCCCAGTTCGTGGCGGCCAAGGTGATCACCGCCGTCGTCGTGGTGATCCCGGCGATCGGCACGGTCTTCGTGGCCGGCGCGGTCCGCGGCGTCCGGTTGGACGCCGGCATCTGGGCCGCCTCGCTCGGTCTGATCGTGGCGGCGCTGCTGCCGATGGTGCTGTTCGGCCTGGTGATCGCGCTGTGGTTCAAGCCGCAGACGGCCACCGCCGCGACCACCCTGACCATGATGGCGCTGGCCATGCTCGGCGGGCTGTGGTTCCCGCTGGAGATGATGCCGGGCCCGATGCAGACCCTCGGCAGGCTGCTGCCCTCGTACTGGGCCAGCCAGGTCGGCGCCTGGCCGCTGGTCGGCGGCGACTTCCCGGTTCAGGGCGTCCTGGTGCTGGGCTGCTGGCTGGCGGTGCTGGTCGCGGTGGGTGGCCTCGGCTACCGTCGGGCTGTCCGCACCTCCCGCCGCTGATCCGGATCGATTCGTGACCGAGCAGAACGACCTCGCGGCCCCGGGCCTCAACCCCGGGGCCTGCGACCTGCCCTGGTACCGGCGGGCGTTCGCGCAGGGGGCGGGTTACATCGCGCCGAGTTCGGTGTTCGCGTTCATCCCGATCGCCTTCGCCCTCGAATCGGGCCCGGGCGCGATCCTGCTGATCGCGCTGAACTGCCTGGTCATCGTGGTCTTCCTCCTCGGCAGCACCCTGGTGATGCACTGGCCCGAGTGGGGGCGGTGGCTGTGGCTGGCCGGGTTGATCGCCTCGATCATCACCCTCGGTCTGTTCCCGGACGCCCGACCGGTGTACTTCGCGCCGTTCATCACCTGCGTGGCGGTCACGCTGATCGCCTGGCGGCACGCCGTCATCGTGGTGATCGCGACCACCATGACCGGACTCGGCATCACGCTCATCCAGGGCGATCTGTTCGGCGTGATCATGGTCTTGATGGCTCTGGCCCTGGCGCTCACGGTCGGCCTGGGCATTCGCTACGACAACACCCGCGCGGCCCTGCGCCGGGCCGAGGAACGCACCGCCGTGCTGGCCGTGGCCGCCGAACGCGAACGGATCGGACGCGACCTGCACGACATCCTCGGGCACTCGCTGACCACCATCGCTGTCAAGGCCGACCTGGCCCAGCGACTGGCGTCCCGCGACCCGGTGGCGACCGCCGCGCAGATCGGCGAGATCGCCAGCATTGCCCGGCAGGCGCTGAAGGACGTCAGGACGACCGCCGCCGGCATGCGCGAGGTGCGATTGGCCAGCGAGATCGCCGCCGCACGATCGGTGCTGACCGCCGCCGGCCTGGAATGTCGTGCCCCGGTCGCGCTGCCGATGCTGACCGACGCCGACAGCGAGTTGCTCGGCTATGTCGTGCGCGAGGCGGTCACCAACGTCGTCCGGCACTCCGGCGCGACCAGGTGCCTGATCGAGGCCGACGCGGACGGCGTAACGGTCACCGACAACGGCACCGGGTTCAATGGCCGTCGCGGCGGCAGCGGGCTGACCGGACTGCGGCAGCGGACCGAACAGGCCGGCGGCACCCTCGACGTCCGCACCTCACCGGAGGGGACCGTACTCGGCGTCCGGCTTCCCGCTCCGGCGTCCGAGAGGGGCACCCGATGATCCGGATACTGCTCGCCGACGATCAGGAGCTGATCCGGACGGCGCTGGCCACCACACTCGACCTGGAGGCCGACCTCGAGGTCGTGGGCACGGCCGGCACCTGTGCCGGGGCGGTGGAGGTGGCCGCCCGCACGCGTCCCGACGTGGTGCTGCTCGACGTCCAGATGCCGACCGGCGGGCTGCCGGGCGAGGACGGCATCGACGCCATCGCCCCGCTGCTGGCCGCCGCGCCCGATGCGCGTGTGGTCGTGGTCACCACGTTCGGACGCCCGGGCTATCTGCGGCGGGCGCTGGAGGCCGGCGCACTCGGCTTCATGGTGAAGGACGCCCCGATCGAGCAACTGCTGGAGGGCATCCGCCGGGCCCACCGCGGGCTCCGTCACGTCGACCCGGAACTGGCCGCCGCGAGCCTCAGCCTCGGCGCGTCCCCGCTGACCGAGCGCGAGGCTCAGGTCCTCGCCGCCAGCGTGGGCGGGGTCACCACCGCCGAGATCGCCGCCACGGTCTTCCTCTCCGAGGGGACCGTGCGCAACTACCTGAGCGCGACGATCGGCAAACTCGGCGCACGGAACCGCGCCGAGGCGATCCGCACGGCGGTCGACAACGGCTGGATCTGACTCGCCGTCCCCTCCCGCGCTCGCCTAACTACTTCGACCTGAAAAAGTCGGACAGTGGTTGGCGGAGCTCGATCTTGCACCTGCCCTAGTGCCTCACTCCGCCTGGGCAACCGACCCGCTCAGGTCCCCGACCGGTCCGGCCGCGGCCCTACAGGGACTTTTTCAGGTCGAAGTAACTATTTAGCGCTCGCCCAGTTGAGCGAGCGCTAAATAGTTAGGCGAGCGCGGGGTCGGGTCCGGGGTAGTGCCAGCACTACCGTGACGCTCGCCCGGTCACCCTTCGGTGGTTCACAGCCGGCACCTAGGGTGGCGCCATGACTCAACCCGCCCCCACTACGGAGGTCATCGCCCGCGCCGCGGGCCTGACCAAGACCTACGGCACCGGTGACGCGCAGGTGCATGCCCTGGCCGGCGTCGATCTCGAACTCCGCCGCGGCTCGTTCACCGCGATCATGGGGCCCTCCGGTTCGGGCAAGTCGACGCTGATGCACTGCCTGGCCGGGCTGGACGCCTCGACGTCCGGTCAGATCTGGCTGGGCGGCACCGAGATCACCGGCCTGGACGACCGCCGGCTCACCGCGCTGCGCCGGGACTCGGTCGGCTTCGTCTTCCAGGCGTTCAACCTGCTGCCGACGCTCACCGCGAGGGAGAACATCCTGCTGCCGCTCGACCTGGCCGGACGCCGCGCCGACCCGGCCGCGTTCGGCGCCGTCGTGGACTCGCTGCGGCTCACCGACCGGCTGGGCCACCTGCCGTCCCAGCTGTCCGGCGGCCAGCAGCAGCGGGTGGCGATCGCCCGGGCGCTGATCACCAAGCCGCAGGTGCTGTTCGCCGACGAGCCGACCGGGGCGCTCGATTCCCGCACCGGTCACGAGCTCCTCGACCACCTGCGCGCGGCCACCCGCGAACTCGGCCAGACCATCGTGATGGTCACCCACGACCCCAACGCCGCCGCCTACGCCGACCGCGCGGTCATCCTCTCCGACGGTCGCATCGTCGACGACCTGGACGCGCCGACGTCCGACACCGTGCTGGACGCCATGCGGAAGCTGGGCGCCTGATGCTCCGCCAGGTGCTGCGGGAGCTGCGGTTCCATCCCTCCCGCTTCGTCGCCACCGTGATCGCGATCGCGATCAGCGTGGCCTTCATGGCCGGTTCGTCGACACTGGTCGCGACCGAGAGCAACGCCGCCCAGCACCAGCAGTCGTTGCCGATCGCCGGGGCGGACGTCGTGCTCAACCTCGGCCCGGACGTCGGCAGGGCCGACCGGGCGGCGCTCCGCGCGGTGCTCGACTCGACCGCCGGCGTCATCGCCGCGGAACCCAGCCTGACCCAGACCCTCGGCCTGCGGAACGGCCGCTCCTCGCTGTACGCGAACCTGATCGGGGTGCCGTCCGAACCGCTGCGCTGGTCGAACGTCGATCAGGGCCGCTGGCCGGCCGCGGCGGGTGAGCTGGCGCTCAGCCGCGGGGCCGCCGGGAGCCTCGGCGTCGGCATCGGCGACACGGTCACGTCCGCGTCCGACGACGCCCCGTTCACGGTGGTCGGCCTGACCGGCGAGCCCAACTCGCTGTTCCTGCAGACCGGCTACCTGGCGCCGGCGGAGTTCAGAAGGCTCGGCATCGACCCGGCGCTGGGCGGCGAGCTGTGGATCGTGAAGGGCGTGCCCGGCGGCGACCCGGCCGAGCTGGCCCGCACCCTTCAGGCCGCGCTGGGCTCGATCACGGGCGTCTCCGTGCAGCCCGCGAGCCAGCTGCGGGCGGAGACGATGAAGCGGTTCACCGGCGACTTCGACGCGTTCCGCAACCTGCTCTGGTCGTTCGCCGCGATCGCGGCCGTGGTGGGCATGATCACCATCGCCAACACCTTCACCATCCTGCTCGCCCAGCGCCGCCGGC
>CALMIQ010000081.1 GCA_937863965.1 uncultured Micropruina sp. | reverse complement strand
TGCCCGAAGCCCGGCTGGGGTGCGCGGTTCCAACCCTGCTGGGGTTGCGGCGCCGGCCAGCCCTGCGGCTGGCCCCATTGCTGCGGGTAGGGCTGCTGGCGCGGAGGATACGGCTGCGTCACGCGAACACTGTAACGGCCGGGGAGTCGCGAACCACCCCCTCCCCGGCTGAGAATTCCGCGTCCGCCGACGCGCTCCAGGCGGTCCGTGATGCGATAGTTTCGTCACGCGCCCCGCGCCCTCTGGTCGCCCGACTCCGAAGGACCGAACGTGTCGAGACTGCCCGCCACCCCGCTCGTCCGGCTGCTCGCCGGCCTGCTCGTCCTCGCCGCCGCCCTGTTGGGGTCGTCCGTGCCGCGTGCCTTCGCCGCCGAGTCCGTGGCCAGTTACGCCGTGGAGGGCTCGATCGCCCCGGACGGCATCGTGACGGTGCAGGCCACCATCACCTTCGACGGCACCGCGCCGGCCAGCCTGGTGCAGCGCTTCGCCACCACCCGCGAGGTGCTCGGCGACCGCGAGTACGTCTTCCGGGTGAGCGACGTCAAGGCCACGATCGGCGGTCAGCCGATCGACGCCACCGTCACCGACGACGGCCGCTTCACGACGGTGACCATGCCCACCCAGGGCGCGACCGCGCCCGTGGTGCTGTCCTACGCGGTGCACGGCGCCGCGACCGCCGAGCCCACCGGTGAGACCACGGTCGCCTGGCGGCTGCTGCAGGGACTGAGCCTGCCGGTGAAGCAGTTCACCGCCACGCTGCAGGTGCCGAGCATGATCCAGCTGGTGCAGTGCGAGGCCGGGCCTCCGGCATCGCCGGGCGTCTGCGGGTTCTGGGGCGGCGGCACCCATGACTATCCCGACCCCACCTTCAACGACGGCCCCCGCGGGGCGGGCGAGATCGTCGAGGTCATCGTCCGGTTCCCGTCCGGCGCAGTGGCCGTCAACGAGCAGATCCGCGAGCTGTGGACGCTCGGCCGGGCCTTCTCCACCCAGCCGCTGCCGCTCGGCCTGGCGCTGGGCCTGCTCGCCCTGGGCGGCGGGCTGTTCTGGGCGCTGCACCGCCGGATCGGCCGGGACGCGATGGGCGCCGGCGACCCGACGCTGGTCGCCGACTTCCACCCGGTGGGCGCCGGCGAGGCCGAGTTCCGGGTGCGCGACGGCGTCCGTCCCGGCCAGGTCGGCACCCTGGTCGACGAGCGGGTCGACCCGGTCGACGTCACCGCCACCCTGCTCGACCTCGCCGTCCGCGGCCATCTGAGGATCGAGGAACTGCCCAAGTCGTCGAAGTACGCGGAGGGCGAGTGGACCTTCACCCGCCGCTCCGGTGCCGACGAGCTGCGGCCCTACGAGCGGACCCTGCTGGACGCCGTGGCTCCCGAGGGCGGCGGGGCGGTGGCGGTGTCGGAACTGCCGGAGGCGATCGGCACCGTGATCGGCACCGTCCAGGATCAGCTCTACGACGACGTGGTGGAGCTCGGCTGGTTCGCCCAGCGTCCGGACCAGACCCGCAACGTCTGGTTCCGGGCCGGCTTCGGGCTGTTCGCGGTCGGCGTCCTGGCGACCATCCTGCTGGCCGCGTTCACCTCGTTCGGCCTGGTCGGGCTGGCCCTGGTCGCGGTCTCGCTGCTGGTCATCTTCCTCGGCCAGGAGATGCCCGCCCGCACCGCGAAGGGTGCCTCGCTGATGAACGGGCTCGGCCTGCTGCGCGCCCAGTTGCTCGGTCATCCGACCGATCAGATGCCCAAGGGCCGCGAGCTGCACGAGCTGTCCGAGGTGCTGCCCTACGCGGTGGTGCTGGGCGGCTCGGAGCGCTGGCTGCACGCGCTGGTGGCGGCCGACGACGACGAGCACGCCGACTCCAAGGACCTGGACTGGTACCACGCCCCCGACGATTGGCACCTGTCCGACCTGCCCGCCTCGCTGGCCCGCCTGGTGACCACGATCCAGGGCAAGCTCTTCGCCCGCTGACGGCGCTCCGGGGCCTTTCGGTGCTGGTCAGCCGAGCATGCGGGTCTGGATCCAGTCCATCGCACGGTCGGGCAACACCCGCCGGGCGATCAGGGAGGGCTTGGCCATGAACCCGACCGCGTAGCGGGTGCGTGGGCGTCCGGCCGTGACGGCCCTCTCGATGGTCCGGGCGACGACGTCCGGATCGGAGCCGCGCTGGGCGATCGGCCCCTCCATGGCCGCGGACGCCGCGGCGACGCGTTCCGCGTAGGCGCCGTCACCCGAGGCCGCCTTGGCGCTCTCCATCGCGATGTCGCCCCATTCGGTCGCGATCCCTCCTGGCTCGATCACCACGACGTCGATACCGAACGGCGCCAGCTCGGTGCGGAGCGCGTCGGAGAGTCCCTCGACGGCGAACTTCGAGGCGTGGTACCAGCCGCCGAGCGGGGTGGTGATCTTGCCTCCGATGGAGGTGATGTTGACGATCGTCCCGCCGCCCCGGCCGCGCATGCCCGGGACCACCAGCTGGATCATCCGGGCGAGTCCGAAGAGGTTGACCTCGATCTGCCGGCGGGCTTCGGCCATCGGCACGTCCTCGATCGCGCCGTAGGAGCCGTAGCCGGCGTTGTTGACCAGGACGTCGATCCGGCCCGCCTCGCTCAGCACGTGGTCGACGGCGGCGGTCATCGAATCGTCGGAGGTGACGTCGAGCTCCACCGCGCGGACGCCGTCCGCGGCGAGTTCGGCGAGCCGGTCGAGCCGGCGGGCGGCCCCGTAGACGGTGAGGCCCGCGCGGGCCAGCCGGCGTGCGGTGGCTGCGCCGATGCCGGACGAGGCACCGGTCACCAGGGCGACGCGATTCATGAGGTCTCCTGACTGCTAACTGAATGGTTGGTTAGTAGTGAACCCCGCCACGCGGACTTTGTCAACTATCCGGTTAGTTGATAACCTTCTGGCATGCTTCCGAGAGATGCCGAGGCGACGCGGGCGCGCCTGATCGCTGCCGCGACCGAGGAGTTCGCGCGGCACGGGATCGCCGGCGCCCGGGTCGATCGGATCGCCGAGCAGGCCCGCACCAACAAGGCGCAGATCTACCACTACTTCGGCAGCAAGGATGGCCTGTTCGGCGCCGTCCTCGGGGCCTACGCGCGACGGGCGGCCGAGTCGGAGTACTTCGACGCCGCCGATCTGCCGGGCACCGCGGCGACCATCTTCGACGACTTCGAGCGGCATCCGGAGCTGGCCCGCCTGGTCAGCTGGTACCGGCTCGAGGCGGCCGCGGCCGACATGCCGGACCTCGGGGACGCCAACCGCGCCAAGATCGCCGCGATCGCGCGGGCCCAGGCCGAGGGGATCGTGACCGACCGGTTCCCGGCCGCCGTCCTGCTCGGGCTGATCCTGGTGATCGCCACCAACTGGAGCGACGTGCCGGCGGGTCTCGAGGCGATCACCCGTGACCACACCGCCCAGCAGCGGCGCGAGTACGTCATCGAGGCGGTGACTCGGCTCGTCGCCCCCGACCGGCGGTCCTGACCGGCCGCGCGAGCAGAGTCCGCGGGGCCTCGTTCCGATCGCTCGCCCGGCTGCCTCGGGCTCGCGCCAGTTGACCGCGCCCAGTTGGCTGGGGAGGCGCTGATCTTCGCTGGTCGAGCGTTTCGAGACCCAAGGGCCTCGACGAACTCAGCCAACGAGTTGGGGATTGATCAAGAGCCGCACGACCCTACGCGAGCGATGGGGGAGAGGGCAGCGGTCCGGCCACCCGGTAGCGGGCGCAGAGGAACCCGGCGTTGCGGCCGCTGGCGAGCAGCTCCAGGTCGTAGCGGCGCGGCAGCAGCGGACGCCCGGCGCCCAGGGTCACCGGGGCGATCGACACCACGATCTCGTCCAGCAGGCCGGCGTCCGCGAACTGCCCGGCCAGGTCGCCGCCGCCCACCACCCAGACATTGCGGCCGCCGGCGGCCGCGACCAGCTCGGGATGCAGGTCCGCCACCGATCCGCTGGCGAAGCGGATGTCGGCGCCGGCGACGGGCGGCTGCGGGCGCGAGCTCAGCACCCAGCTGGGCAGGGTGTAGGGCCACTCGTGGTTGTCGACCACCCAGCGATAGGTCGTGGAACCCATCACCAGCGCGCCGACGTCCGCGATGAACGTCTCGTAGCTGAAATCCGAGTCGTCGGGATCCTGCGGCTGCTTCAGCAGCCAGTCGAGGTTGTCGTGCTCGTCGGCCAGGAAGCCGTCCAGTGTGGTGGCGGTGTAGTAGATCGTCGCCATGTCACTCCTCCCCGCGCCGGGCGCGGAACCACATGATCGGGTCGCCGCTGTCGGTCTCCACACCGGCCTCGGCGAGCATCGCGCGGACCAGCTGGCGACGATGCGCCGCGAAGGTCAGCACGTGGGCGACCACGCTGCTCATCACGAAGCTCTCCGGCGGGTCGCACAGGGCGTCGATCAGCCGGTCGTCCCAGCCGCCCCGGCGATCGAGATCCTGGACGAAGGCGAGCCAGCGCGGGGTGAGTTCCCGGTGACGCCGGCGCAGGGCGGCGAGATCGCCGTCCGGTTCGCGGGGGACGTCGTCGGCCCCGTCGATCGCGGCGAGCCAGACCTCCTTGGTGTAGACGTGGTGATCGAGCACATCGCGGATGGACTCCTCCGCCCCCTCCCACGCCGTGACGACGCCGCCACAGCGACGCGGCGCGCGCAGCACCTCGTCGGTCAACGCCTCGGCGAGGTCGAGCAGCGCTTCGGTGTCGTCGAGGTCATGGGCCACCAGCTGGGACACCATGGGGTTCATCGCCTGCTCCTTCGTCTGGACCCACAGCGACATCGGTGGGTGGAAGTGGATGCCGTTCGGTGCCGGCAGCCAGTGCCGGGACGCCGGGCTGCTCGGCGGATGCCCGAATGCTCGCGAGTACGCCCGGCTGAAGCCCTCGACCGAGCCGTAGCCGGCGACCCAGGCCGCCTCGGTGACCGGGACGCCCTGGCGCAGCTGCCAGGCGGCACGCTCCAGCATCACCCGGCGCCGCATCGCCATCGGCGACTCGCCGGAACCGCGGGAGACCAGGCGTCCGAAGTGGAACGGCGAGGCGAACGCATCCTCGGCCATCTCGGTGACGGTGCTGTTGGCGTCGTCGAGCACGGCGTCCAGGAGTTCGCGCAGTCGGTCGCGGGGCATCGTGGTCACCCGACCAGTCTGCGTCCTCCGCAGGGCGAACCGCTTGACCGATCCTGCGCTCGGTAGTCCCACCTGTCACCGGCACGAGCGCTGGCCAACGGGCCGCCCACGTCGTGATTCGCGCCGGGGCGGGACCTCGAGCCGGGCGGCTAGACCTGCAGGCCGGAGTAGAGGGGGTTGGCGTCCAGGAGTTCGGCGGACGCCGCCCTGGTCGCCTCGGCGACGCCGTCGGTCAGGGTGTACTTGGCCTTGCCGGGGGTGCCCGCCGCGGTCGTGGTTGCGGTCGTGTTCGACAGCACGTTCACGATCAGCTCGGCGACCCGGTCGAACTCGGACGCCCCGAAGCCGCGCGAGGTGAGCGCCGGGGTGCCGATCCGGACGCCGGTGGTGTACCAGGCGCCGTTGGGATCGTTCGGCACCGAGTTGCGGTTGGTGACGATGCCGGCGTCCAGCAGCGCGGACTCGGCCTGGCGTCCGGTGATGCCGTAGGAGCGGGTGTCGATCAGCACCAGGTGGTTGTCGGTGCCGCCG
Organism: uncultured Micropruina sp.; assembly: GCA_937863965.1. Lineage (GTDB taxonomy): Bacteria > Actinomycetota > Actinomycetes > Propionibacteriales > Propionibacteriaceae > Micropruina. The sequence continues at coordinate 7,310 of CALMIQ010000081.1, read as the reverse complement.
GTGACCAGCGTCGCACCGCGCGTCAGCAGCCCCTCGGCCAGCACCTGGGCGTTGTCGGCGACCCGCTGCGCGTAGTCGCGGAAGGCGTCCGTGCGGGCCTCGGCGAAGGCCACCGCCTTGGCGGCCATGATGTGCGACAGCGGCCCGCCGAGCACCATCGGGCAGCCCCGATCCACGCTCGGCGCGTATTCGGGCGTGGCCAGCACGAAGCCGCCGCGGGGGCCGCGCAGCGACTTGTGGGTGGTCGAGGCGACCACGTGGGCATACGGCACCGGGTTCTCGACGCCGGTGAACACCTTGCCGGCCACCAGTCCGGCGAAGTGCGCCATGTCGACGAACAGGGTGGCGCCCACCTCGTCGGCGATCTCGCGCATCTTCGCGAAGTCGACCCGGCGCGGGTAGGCCGAGTAGCCGGCCACCAGGATCAGCGGCTTGAACGCGCGGGCGTCCGCGAGCAGCTTGTCGTAGTCGATCAGCTGGGTGTCGGGGTGGGTGCCGTAGGAGCGCTGGTGGAACATCTTGCCCGAGATGTTCGGCCGGAAGCCGTGGGTGAGGTGGCCGCCGACGTCGAGGCTCATGCCCATCACCCGCTGCTCGGCGAACGAGCGGCGCAGGGTCTCCCAGTCGTCCTCCGCGAGCTCGTTGACGTTCTTGGCGCCCAGCCGCTCCAGGGCCGGCGACTCGACCCGGTGGGCGAGGATCGACCAGTAGGCGACCAGGTTGGCGTCGATGCCGGAATGCGGCTGCACGTAGGCGTACTCGGCGCCGAACAGCTCACGGGCGTGCTCGGCCGCGACCGCCTCGACGGTGTCGACGTTCTGGCAGCCGGCGTAGAAGCGGTGCCCGATGGTGCCCTCGGCGTACTTGTCCGAGAACCAGGTGCCCATCGTCATCAGCACAGGCAGCGACGCGTAGTTCTCGCTGGCGATCAGCTTCAGCGACGCCCGCTGGTCGGCCAGCTCGGCGCGAGTGGCGTCCGCGATCCGCGGCTCCACCGACTCGATGACGGACAGGACATTGCGGTAGACGTCGGACGCGGTGGCCCCGAGATCACTCACCGAGAGGCTCCTTCATGGTGTGGCTGAGCTCTCACTCTAGGCCTTGGCCATGGTCCGTGCGGCCACCGGTAGAGTCCCCGGAATGCACCCCGACCCCGCGGACGCCGTCGCCGCTCTCGCCCGCACGGCCGAGCCGCGCCGTGGCCGGACGGTGGTGATCGGCGTCGACGGCCCGAGCGGCTCGGGCAAGACCACGCTCGCCGAGCAGGTCCGGCACTACCTGGACTGCCCGGTGGTGCACATGGACGACCTGTTCCCCGGCTGGGACGGGCTCGCCGCGGCGTCCGGGCTGCTCGCCGACCAGGTGCTGCGCCCGCTCGCCGCGGGCGAGGCGGCCCGCTATCGCCGCTGGGACTGGGACGGGTCGTCCTGGGCCGAGCAGGTCGACCTGCCCTGGACGCCGCTGCTGATCGTCGAGGGCTGCGCCAGCACGGTGCTGCCGGCGGGGGAGTTCGTCGCCGTCCGGGTCTGGGTGGAGGCCGCGCACGACGTCCGGATGACCCGGGGCATCGAACGCGACGGCGAGGCCTACCGGCCGCACTGGGAACGTTGGGCGGCCCAGGAGCGCGCCCTGTTCGGCGCCGACGGCACCCGGGAACGGGCCGACCTGATCGTCCGCACCTGACCGACGCGGCGCGACCCGGACGATCAGCGGACGGCCTCCGGCGGCAGGTCGCCGGGCCGGGTGAACTCCTCCACCGGCCGGCCCAGCCATTCGGCCATGGCCAGCACGCCGTCGGCCTCGAACCGGCCGTGCTCCCGGGTGCGACGCAGGGTGCTCTCGGCCACGCCGGTCTGCGCGGCCACCTGGGCCCAGGTCAGGCCACGACGCCGGCGCTCGGCGTCCAGCGCCGCGAAGATCGCCGGCGGATCGAAGCGTCGCATCGACGTCAGCTGGGTCGCGCGCTCACGCCGGCGGCGGGCCCGGAACGCCCGGCGTCTTCGTGCGGCCGCGGTTGCGGAAGGCCAGGAACAGCATCCCGGCCAGGATCGCCAGCGACACGTACCACAGGTACTGGCCGTAGGTGTCGAGCACGACCACCGCCGGCTCGCCGATGGTCCAGCCGAGGTAGACGTACAGGCCCGCGGTGAACAGCGACGACAGGAAGCTGACGATCAGGAATTTGGACAGCTTCGTCCCGGCCGCACCCAGCGCGGCGTACACCACGGCCGCGGGGATGGGGATCGGGAGATAGGTGATGAAGATCGCCCAGGTCTCGAACCGCTGGGTGAACGCGATCGCCCGCTCATTGCGCCGCCGGGCGCGCTCGGACCGTCCCGACCAGACCTCGATCAGGCCGTGGCCCCACAACTTGCCGGCCCACCAGAAGATCCAGTCGAATTTCATCGACATCAGCGCCCCCAACAGGGTCACCAGCGGCCACCACGGGTCGCCGAGGGAGCCCAGCGCGCCGGTCATCACCAGCCCGGTCCGATAGCCCAGCGACCCCAGCAGGTGCGGCGCCAGGCCCAGGATCACCGGACGCAGCGGCAGCAGGATCAGGCCGTAGAGCGAGGCCGCCCCCATCCAGCTGAGGCAGGTGATGTCGGCGCGGGTCGGCTTGTGTTTCCAGGGCAGGCCGGGCTCCTGCCACCACTCGCGCGGATGCTCGTCCGGCCCCGGATGCTCATCCGGGCCCGGTCGCTCGTCCGGTCGGGCGGGATCCGGCTGCGGGTGCTCGGTGGGCGACGTCACGCTCAGGGAGCCTACCCGGGCGCCCGGACGGGCTCGGCCGGCAGGGGCGTCCGAATTCTTCACGAAAGCTTCATCTAGGGGTGGTGGCGGACGGAATCCCGTGCGACGATGACTCTGCCGCGGGTCCTCGCGGCATGTTTCCACTACGGATCGTCGGGCACGTACCTGCCCGTGGAAAGGATCGTTGGCATGGCCACAGTTAGTTTCAAGGACGCCACTCGCGTCTATCCCGGAGCCGACCACCCCGCGGTTGACAAGCTCAACCTCGAGATCGGCGACGGTGAGTTCATGGTTCTGGTCGGCCCCTCGGGTTGTGGCAAGTCCACCTCGCTGCGGATGCTGGCCGGCCTGGAAGAGGTGAACGCCGGCGCCATCTGGATCGGCGACCGCAACGTCACCGAACTCCCGCCCAAGGACCGTGACATCGCGATGGTGTTCCAGAACTACGCGCTGTACCCGCACATGACCGTCGGCGACAACATGGGCTTCGCCCTGAAGATGGCCGGCGTCCCCAAGGCCGAACGTGACGCCCGCGTCATGGAGGCCGCCCACCTGCTGGGCCTGGAGAGCTTCCTCAGCCGCAAGCCGAAGGCCCTCTCCGGCGGCCAGCGTCAGCGCGTCGCGATGGGTCGCGCGATCGTCCGGCAGCCGCAGGTGTTCCTGATGGACGAGCCGCTGTCCAACCTGGACGCCAAGCTGCGCGTCTCCACCCGCACCCAGATCGCGGCGCTGCAGACCCGCCTCGGCGTCACCACCGTCTACGTCACCCACGACCAGGTCGAGGCCATGACCATGGGCGACCGGGTGGCCGTGATGAAGGACGGTCTGCTGCAGCAGTGCGACAGCCCGCTGACCCTCTACGACAAGCCGAACAACATCTTCGTCGCGGGCTTCATCGGCTCGCCGGCGATGAACCTGATCAGCGGCAAGGTCAACGAGAGCGGCGTCGAGGTCGGTGACTACACCGTGCCGGTGCCGCGGGAGACCCTGGCCAAGGCGTCGGGCGAGGACACCCTCACCATCGGCATCCGCCCCGAGGACTTCGAACTCGGCGACCACGGCATCGCCGTCGAGGTGGCCGTCGTCGAGGAACTGGGCGCCGATGCCTTCACCTACGGCACCCTGGCCGGGCTGAGCGACGACGAGAAGTTGTCGGCGCCGCAGATCGTGGCGCGGCTGACCGGCCGCACCCCGCCGCAGCGGGGCACGACCGTCCGGTTCATCGCGGGTGAGGGCCACACCCTGCACGTGTTCAGCAACAAGACCGGCGAGCGGATCTCCAACTGATCCGATTCCATCGACCGATGCCCCGGGCCACCGCCCGGGGCATCGTCGTTCTCACGCCCGGACCCGTGCGCGGCCGTTGCGGCCCCGCCCGGACCGGCCATCGGCGCCTGCTGGCAGAATGATCGGCATGCCACGCATCCTGTCGGCCAAGCCCGACTCGCGGCTGATCCCGCTGCCCTGGGAACTGCCCCTGACCGACTGGCCGACCGATCACCTGGTGGCCCTGCCGCGGGGCATCTCGCGCCATGTGGTGCGGTTCATCAAGGTCGGCAACGACGTCTACGCGGCCAAGGAGGTCATCCAGTCGGCCGCGGTGCACGAGTACCGGATGCTGCAGGAGCTGACCCGCGAGGACACCCCGGCCGTCGAGCCGCTGGCCGTGATCACCGACCGGCGTGACGTCAACGGCGAACCCTTGATGCCGGTCCTGGTCACCCGGCACCTGGACTTCTCGCTGCCGTACCGATCGCTGTTCTCCCAGGGCGTCCGGCCCGACACCGTGAACCGGCTGCTGGACGCCATGGTGGTGCTGCTGGCCCGGCTGCACCTGATCGGGTTCCTCTGGCTCGACGTGTCCCTGTCCAACATCCTGTTCCGGCGCGACGCCGGCGAGTTCGCGGCCTACCTGGTGGACGCCGAGACCGCCGAACTGCACCCCAGCCTCAGCGACGGACAGCGTGAGCACGACCTGCAGATCGCGACCACCAACCTGTTCGGCGAGTTCAGCGATCTGGAGGCCGGCCAGCTGCTCGACGAGTCGCTCGACCCGCTGGCTCTGGTCGAGACGATCACCACCCGCTATCGCGAGCTGTGGGCCGAACTGACCGGCGTCGAAGAGTTCCCCGGCACCGAGCTCGACCGGATCGAGAGCCGGGTTCGCCGGCTCAACGCGCTCGGCTTCGATGTCGCTGAGCTCGACATCACCACCTCGCAGGACGGCTCGTTCGTCACCATCCAGCCCAAGGTGGTGGACGCCGGTCACCACACCCGGCGGCTGCTGCGGCTGACCGGCCTGGACGTCGAGGAGAACCAGGCCCGCCGGCTGCTCAACGACCTGGACACCTTCCGGTTCCGCACCGACCAGCAGAGCGTGGACGAGGCGCTGGTCGCCCACCAGTGGCTCACCCAGTGCTTCGAGCCGGTGGTGCTGGCGGTGCCGGCCCACCTGCGCGGCAAGCGGGACGCCGCGCAGATCTTCCACGAGGTGCTCGACTACCGCTGGTACGCCTCGCAGCGCGAGCAGCGGGACGTCCCGCTGCTGGACGCCGCCTGGGGCTACATCCGGGACGTCCTCGAGGGCCTTCCCGACGAGGCGATGGACAGCCGTCCGCTGGCCGACGGAACCCGGCAGCTGGCCAACCCGTTCGACCCCTCCCAGGGCTTCGTCGACGACGAGGGCGAGATGCCCGAGGACCCCTGGGAGACGGCGGCCGAGGAGGAACCGGAGCCCACCGGCGTCCTCGACATCGCCGCGCTGCGCCGGGGCAAGGGCTGACCCGGGGCCGACGAGAACATCGCCGCCGGGCGCCGATAGACTCGGCCGGTGAGTTTGCACCTGTACGACAGCGCCCAACGCGGGATCGTGGAGTTCCAGCCCCTGGAGCCGGGACAGGTATCGATCTACGTGTGCGGGCCGACCGTGCAGTCCGCGCCGCACCTGGGTCACCTGCGCAGCCGGGTGAACTTCGACGTGCTGCGGCGCTGGCTGGAGTTCACCGGGCACGACGTGACGCTGGTGGTCAACGTCACCGACATCGACGACAAGATCCTGACCAAGGCCGCCGAGGCCGGACGCCCGTGGTGGGCGCATGCCTACCTGTTCGAGGCGGCGTTTCGCGGGGCCTTCGAGGCGCTCGGCGTCCGGCCCCCGACGTATGAGCCGCGGGCGACCGGGCACATCCCGGAGATGATCGAGCTGATCGCGACCCTGATCGAGCGCGAACACGCCTACGCCGCGGCGGACGACTCCGGCGACGTCTACTTCGACGTGCACTCCTGGCCCGAGTACGGGGCGCTCACCGGGCAGCGGGTGGCCGACATGGCGCCCGCCGAGGACGCCGACCCACGCGGGAAACGCGATCCGCGCGACTTCGCCCTCTGGAAGGGCCACAAGCCGGGGGAGCCGGAGACGGCGTCCTGGCCGAGCCCGTGGGGCCGGGGGCGTCCGGGGTGGCACATCGAATGCTCGGCGATGGCCGGCAAGTACCTGGGCGACACCTTCGACATCCACGGCGGCGGACTCGACCTGCGCTTCCCGCATCACGAGAACGAACTGGCGCAGTCCCGGGCGGCCGGACGCGGGTTCGCCCGGTACTGGATGCACAACGCGTGGGTGACCATGGCCGGCGAGAAGATGTCGAAGTCGCTGGGCAACACCGCCGACGTGGCCGCCGCGGTGGCCAAGCACGGTGGCCGGGCCGTCCGGCTCTGGCTGGCCGGGCCGCACTATCGCTCGGCGATCGAACTCAGCGAGGCGTCGCTGGCCGAGGCGGCCGCCCAGCTGGCCCGGATCGACAGCTTCCTGGAGCGATCGGCGTCCGCTACGTCGGCGTCGGACGCCGGCGCGGCGCTGCCCGGCGATTTCGTCGCGGCGATGGACGACGACCTCGGCACCCCGGCCGCGCTGGCCGTGCTGTTCGGCACCGTCAAGGACGGCAACGTGGCGCTGGACGCCGGCGACACCGAGTCCGCGGCGCGCGCCCGGGCATCGGTGCTGCTGATGCTGGGGGTGTTCGGGCTCGACCCCGACGCACCCGAGTGGGCGGACGCCGCGGCGGCCGGCGACGACCTGAAGCCGGTCGTCGACGGCCTGGTCGGCGCCCTGCTCGAGCAGCGGGCACAGGCCCGGGCCCGCAAGGACTGGCCGGCCGCCGACGCCGTCCGCGACACCCTGAAGAACCTGGGTCTCAAGGTGGAGGACACCCCCGCCGGCCCGCGCTGGAGCATGGAGAACTGATGCCCGGAAATTCCGCCCGCAAGGGCGCCGTCCGCAAGCGTGGCAAGGGGATCGGCAGCGGCAACACAGCCGGCTCGGGCGGCCGCGTCCGGCGCGGGCTGGAGGGCAAGGGGCCGACCCCCAAGGCCGAGGACCGGCCCTACCACAAGGCCTATCGCAAGCGGCGTCCCGACGAGCCGGGCAAGACGCAATCCGGCCAGGGACGCGGCGGCGGCACCCCCCGAACCCGGACCGCCACCCGCTCGGGCGACGACTGGGTGATCGGCCGCAACCCCGTCCTGGAGGCGCTGCAGGCCGGGCTGCCGGTCAAGCG
>CALMIQ010000080.1 GCA_937863965.1 uncultured Micropruina sp. | reverse complement strand
CGGCGCATCCTGCTGTGCTCGGGCAAGATCCGCTGGGACCTGACCACCGCCCGGGCCGAGGCCGGCCTCGACGGCCAGGTCGCGATCATCTCGCTGGAGCGGCTCTACCCGCTGCCCGCCAAGGAGCTGGCCGCGCAACTGGCCGCCTACCCCAAGGACGCCGACATCCGCTTCGTCCAGGACGAGCCCGAGAACCAGGGCCCGTGGTGGTTCCTCGAGCTGCACCTGCCGGACGCGGTCGCGGCCTTCCTGCCCGGCTACCGGCTGAAGATGAAGTCGGTCGCCCGCCCGGCGGCGTCCGCCCCCTCGGTGGGCTCGCTGAAGATCCACCGCCTGCAGCAGGAGGACCTGCTGGAACGCGCCTTCGCCGACTAGGAGACCTCGTGAACCTCGACCTGGCCGTCCTGGAGGCCTTCCGTGCCCTGACCGGGATCGCCCCGGACGGCATCTGGCGGGCCCCGGGCCGGATCAACCTGATCGGTGAGCACACCGACTACAACGACGGCTTCGTGCTGCCGTTCGCCCTGCCGCAGGCCGCCTACCTGGCGGCCGGACGCCGTGACGACGCCCGGATCCGGGTCGTCTCGGTCGACCTGGGCGAGCGGTTCGAGACCGGCCTGGACGAGCTGGCACCCAACCAGGACGGCTGGCACGCCTACCTGGCCGGGGTGTTCTGGGCATTGCGGGAGGCGGGCCACGAGGTGGGCGGGGCCGACCTGGCGCTGGCCTCCGACGTGCCGATCGGCGCCGGGTTGTCGTCCTCGGCGGCCATCGAGTGCGTGCTGGTGGAGGCCCTCAACGACCTGTATGACCTGGGCATCGATCCGATGGACCGCGCCAAGCTGGCCCGGCGGGCAGAGAACGCCTACGTGGGCGCCCCCACCGGCCTGATGGACCAGGCGGCGTCCAGCCTGTGCACGGCCGGGCACGCCCTGTTCCTCGACTGCCGGTCGCTGGCGGTCGAGCAGATCCCGTTCGATCCCGAACGGCACGGCCACGCCGTCCTGGTGGTGGACACGCTGACCCGGCACAGCCATGCCGACGGCGAGTACGCCTCCCGCCGGGAGGACTGCGAGCGCGCCGCCGAGCTGCTCGGGGTGCCCGCGCTGCGGGACGTCGGCGATGACGACCTGGCCGAGCGCCTCGCCGTCCTGGCCGACGATCAGCTGATCCGCCGGGCCCGGCACGTGGTCACCGAGGATCAGCGGGTGCTGGACGCCTGCGCCGCCCTGCGCGCCGACGACTTCGCCGCCCTGGGGGCGTTGATGACGGCGTCCCACGTCTCGATGCGGGACGACTACGAGATCACCGAACCCTCGGTGGACCTGACCGTCGAGACAGCGTTGGCCCACGGTGCGGCCGGTGCCCGGATGACGGGCGGCGGGTTCGGCGGCTGCGTGCTGGTGCTGGCCGCGTTGGACCGGCTGGACGAGATCGGTGCCGCGATCCGGGCCGCCTTCGCCGACAGCGGACGCCCGGCGCCGGCGACGTTCGTGGCTAGGCCCGCTGCGGGGGCCGGTCGGCTGGCCTGACCCGCTCCTTGAGCGCCCGGGTGGTGCTGGGCAGGGCCGCGCCGACCACGGCGCCCAGGCAGAGCAGCACCAGCAGCCACAGCCAGGGCTGGTCGAGCAGGTACTCCCCGAAGCCGAAGCCGGCCATCAGCGCGAACGCGGCGACCGGCCCGCGGGCCCACCGCCGCAGCAGCCACAGGCCCACCGCGGCGCCGATCAGGATCAGTCCGTAGGCGGCCAGCAGGACTCCGATCTGGATGCTGAACACGCCGTGGCCGGCCGCCGCGCTGACCGCGGCGAAGACGATGAAGGCCAGCCCCAGCAGCACACTGCAGGCGACCGCCACGATCAGCCCCACTGGACGCGTCCGTTGCACCCCCCAACCCTAGCGATCCTCCCCGGAAAATGCGCTGACAGCGGAATCCGCGCTGAGAAGGGGTTCACCACCTGGCGGGGGTCTTGTCCCGGTCGTCTAGCATTGCCAGGCTTGTAGACGTACACTCGTGTGCCGCATGGATGTCAGGCGCGTCCCGCCCCTCACGGCACTGTGATTCCCCCAAGAAGGAGTTGGAAACCGCATGGATTGGCGCCATCGGGCTGCCTGCCTCACCGAAGACCCGGAGTTGTTCTTTCCAGTAGGCAACACCGGCCCGGCCCTGATGCAGATTCAGGAGGCCAAGAAGGTGTGCAAGCGTTGCGACGTCCGAGAGGCCTGCCTGCAGTGGGCCCTGGACGCCGGGCAGGATCACGGCGTGTGGGGCGGTTTGAGCGAGGACGAGCGCCGGGCGCTGAAGCGCCGCGCCGCCCGGTCACGGGTGCGCACCGGCTGACGCCGCGGCCTCAGGCCAGCGGGATGCTGACCCGGGCGACCGTCCCAACACCGGTGTCCGAGGTACTCAGCGAGAAGTCGCCGGCCAGGTCGTCCACCAGCGTGGTGACGATCGAGAGCCCCAGGCTGTTCGTCGTACTCAGTGAGAAGTCCGGTGGCAGCGGTGCGCCCTCGTTGGTCACCTCGACCACCAGCCGGCCGTCGGTCTGCCGGGGCTTCACCCACACCACGCCGGGCTGCTGGCCCAGTCCGTGCTCGATGGCGTTCTGGCACAACTCGGTGAGCACCAGCGACAGGCTGGTGGCCACGTCCGCCGGCACGTAGCCGAAGGTGCCCTCGCGACGCAGGTGCACCGGTTCGCCGGTGGCCGCGACGTCCACCACCATCCGCAGCAGCCGGTCGGCGACGTCGTCGAACTTCACCGAGGTGTCGAACGCCTGGGAGAGGATCTCGTGGACCACCGCGATCGCCCCCACCCGCTTCATCGCGTCGGTCAGCGCATCGGTGGCCTCCGGCGACGAGATCCGCCGGGCCTGCAGCCGCAGTAGGGCGGCCACCGTCTGCAGGTTGTTCTTCACCCGGTGGTGGATCTCGCGGATGGTGGCGTCCTTGGTGACCAGCTGGCGTTCGCGGCTGCGCAGCTCGGTGGTGTCCCGGCAGAGCACCAGCTGCCCGCACGGGCCGCCGGCGTCGTTGAGGTTGATGATCCGCAGCCGCAGCTGGACGTCGGGGGTCTCCACCTCGACCTCGCGCAGGCCGCGTCCGCGCAGCACGGTGGGCAGCGCCATCTCGACCGGCGCCCGGTTGCGCAGCAGCGACATGGTGACGGCGGCCAGGTTCTCGCCCTCGAGGTCGGTGTGCAGGCCGAGCCGGCGGTAGGCGCTGACCGCGTTGGGGCTGGCGAAGGTGACCACGCCGTCCGCGTCGGTGCGGATCATGCCGTCGCCGACCCGTGGCGACACCCAGGGCACCGACTTGTCGCCGGTGGTCGGGAACTCCGCCCGGTGCACCATGCCCGACAGCACCTCGGCCGCCTCCAGGTAGGCGTCCTCCAGGGCGCCGGGGGCACGGATGCCGAGCCGGTTGGTGTGCGCCTCGACCACGCCGATCACCCGGCCGCCGATCACCACCGGGATGGCGTGCACGTCGACCGGGATGCCGGCGTTGAGCTGATTGTCACTGGTCCTGGCCACCTCGTGGGAGAGGTAGGCCTCGGTGACCAGGTGCTCGGGGTCGTAGTGCACGTCCTCGCCGACCACGTCGTCCTCGAGCGCCGTCGGGCCGGTGGTGGGACGCACCTGGGCGCACGCCCAGAACACGTTGTCGTCGACGTCCGGCACCCACAGGATCAGGTCCGAGAAGGCCAGGTCGGCGAGCAGGTGCCATTCGGCCACCAGGTGTTCCAGCCAGGCCACGTCGCCCGGGGTGAGGGCCGTGTGTTCCGCGATCACCTCGGCCATCGACAGCATGCCGACAACCCTATGGCACAATGAATGGCCGCGCTGACAGCGCCTCATGAGCACGCAACGACAGGAGACAACGATGGGCAAGGGTGGACGCAAGCGTCGTTCCCGCAGGAAGAACAAGGCGAATCACGGCAAGCGTCCCAACGCCTGATCCCGCGATGAGGCCCCGGCACCCAGGTGGTGCCGGGGCCTTCGCCGTCCCGCCCACCCCACCCGAGCGGGGTGGCGGGGTCAGGAATCGTCGCGGACGATGACGGTCATCGTGGTCACCTGGGTGACCCGGACGCGCAACGTGTCGGGGGCCCGGGACGCCGTGCAGCACCGCCTCACCATGGCCCGGATGTGCTCCTCGACGCCGAACCGGTCCAGGCACGGCTCGCAGGCCTCCAGATGCGCACGGATGGTGTCGGCGTCCGCGTCGTCCAACTCGTTGTCGAGGAATCGGTAGAGCCGGTCGAGGGCGGCCGAGCAGTCACTCGTGCTCATCGTCAGCACCCCTCCGCGAGAGCCCGTGCTCGACGGCGTACTCGGCGAGCGCGGTACGCAACTGGTTACGCCCCCGGTTCAGCCGCGACATCACGGTGCCGATCGGGGTGCCCATGATCTCGGCGATCTCCTTGTAGGAGAAGCCCTCCACGTCGGCCAGGTAGACCGCCAGCCGGAAGTCCGGCGACAGGGCGTTCATGGCGTCGGTCACCGCCGAATCGGGCATCCGGTCGAGGGCATCCATCTCGGCGGTCCGCAGCCCGTCGGAGGTGTGCGCCTCGGCTCTGGCCAGCTGCCAGTCCTCGATCTGGTCGCCGACGGAGGTCTGCGGCTGGCGCTGCCGCTTGCGGTAGGTGTTGATGTAGCTGTTGGTCAGGATCCGGTACAGCCAGGCCTTCAGGTTGGTGCCGGGAGTGAACTGGTGGAAGGACGCGAACGCCTTGACGTAGGTGTCCTGCACCAGGTCTTCGGCGTCGGCCGGGTTGCGGGTCATCCGCAACGCGGCCCCGTAGAGCTGGTCCAGGTACACCATGGCGTCCCGTTCGAAACGCGTGGCGCGCTCTTCGGGCGTCTCCGTCGCCAGGTCGACGACGGCTTCCTCATCGGCAGCAGGGATGGTCATCGCGTACGAGAGTAGCGGGTCGGCCAGCCGGGCAGCCGGGCGCTCCATCACCGGTGCGATGCCGAGAGTACTCATCACATTGCCTGGCAACGCGCCCGCGCGGGTCGCTATTCCCAGGGCCGCGCCCCGCCCGATCGGGTGGGGCTGCCCGGCGTTCGCGGACGGCGCGTCGACTCGGCCCTCCGCCATCGCCGCCTCGGCCGAGATCACGGTCCTAGGACTCCTCCAGCGGCACGATCAGTTCGGGACCGTCGTTGCCGACGGTGCTGACCAGCCGGGACACCGCATACGCCTCCAGTGCTGAACCGGGCACGTCCAACAGATCCATGGCGCCCTCGGTCACGCTCGGGTCGAGCCAGGCGTCCCAGCGATCGGGCCGGACGGTCATCGGCATCCGGTCGTGGATGTGGCCGACGGCGTCCTCGGCGGTGGTGGTGATGATCGTGCAGGTGGCCAGCCACTCCCCCGCCGGGCTCTTCCAGAACTCGTACAGCCCGGCCATCGCCAGCAGCGATCCGTCGGCGGGGCGGATGAAGAACGGCTGCTTGGGCGGACGCCGCTTGGCGGGCAGGGCCGGGTCGGCGTCCGGCGTGTACCACTCGTAGAAGCCGTCGGCCGGCAGCAGGCAGCGGCGCACCGCGAGCGCCCGCCGGAAGGCCGGCTTCGATGCCAGCGTCTCGAAGCGGGCATTGATCAGTCGGGCCGCGCCCTTGGCGTCCCGCGACCAGGACGGCACCAGCCCCCAGCGCAACTCGACCAGCTTGCGGACGACCCGGTCGGGGGCGTCCTTGGGGGCGCGTTCGACCACCGCGACCACCGGGTCGGTGGGGGCGATGTTGTACCGGGCCGGCGGCAGCGGATCGGGCACGTCGTCGATCTCGAAGACCTCTTCGAGCCATTCGGCATCCGCCGAGGAGGCATACCGTCCGCACATGAGGGTGAGAGTAGTCCGAACCGGCTTGGACAAACCCCCCTCAGGCGCTAGACATAGACCATGAGTCTGCTGCGATTCGCGGCCCGCACCATGCTGGCCAGTTTCTTCGTCGTGAACGGCTTCAAGGCGCTGCGTGATCCCGAGCCGCTGGTCGCAGCCACCGAGCCGCTCGCCAAGACCTTCCTGCCGCTGGCGGAGAAGACCCTGCCACCCCAGGCCGTCGCCTATCTGCCCGAGGACGCCAAGGGCCTGGTGCGGCTGACCGGGCTGGCCCAGGTGCTCGGCGGGCTGAGCCTGGCCACCGGCATCGGACGCCGGCTGGGCGCCGCCGCGCTGGCGGTCAGCATGGTCCCGCAGGTGGTGGCCAGCAATCCGTTCCTCAGCGATTCGGGGGACGCCGTCCGCGACCGGGACCTCTTCCTGCGCAACATCGCCCTCACCGGCGGCGTGCTGCTGGCGGCCCAGGACACCGAGGGCCGGCCGAACCTGGCCTGGCGGGCGAAGAACCGCGCCGAGCTGCTGGGCCGCGAGGCCGAGCACACCAAGGCGGCGCTGGCCCGCGAGGCCGCCCACACCAAGGCGACCCTGACCCGCGAGGGCAAGCGCGCCGCCCGCAAGGCCAAGAAGGTCGCCAGCAGGGCCACCAAGACCATCGAGGGTGCCCTCAAGTGACCCAAGGCG
>CALMIQ010000079.1 GCA_937863965.1 uncultured Micropruina sp. | reverse complement strand
GGGCCCGATCAGCAGGCACAGCCCGAGGATCCGGCGCTGGTCGGGGCCGCAGATCCAGCGCGCCACATGCGGGACCATCAGGCCGACGAACCAGGCCGGGCCCATCGCGGCGGTCGCGGCTCCGCACAGGAGGGTGACGGCGATGACCACGAACAACCGGGTCTGCCGGGCGTTCGCGCCCAGGGCGGCGGCCAGGTCGTCGCCCAGCGCGATGGCGTTGAGGCCGCGGGCGGCGCTCGCGGCGAAACCGAGCCCGATCAGGACGAAGGCCGTCACCGGCACGATGATGTCCCAGCCGCGGTCGGCCAGCGAGCCGGTCTCCCAGACCCGGATCGACAGGAACGCCTGGGCATGCAGCAGGGTCAGGGTGAGGGTCAGGCCGGACAGTACCGCGCCGATGCTGACCCCGGCCAGCACCAGGGTCAGCGGGTTGCTGCCGCGGCGTCCGGTGCCGAGGGCGTAGACGGCGACGGTGGCGACCACCGCTCCGGCGAAGGCGAACCAGACGTAGCCGAGCAGGCTGGTGATCGGCAGGAAGGCGACCGCCAGGGTCATGGCGAAGCCGGCGCCCGCGCTGACCCCCAGCAGGCCGGGGTCGGCCAGCGGGTTGCGGGTCATCGCCTGCATCAGGGCGCCGGCGACGCCCAGGGCGGCGCCCACCACGATGCCCAGGACGGTGCGCGGGATGCGCTGCTGGATCACGACGACGTGATCGGGGTTGGCCGGGTCGAACTGGTGCAGCGCCGCCCAGACCACGTCCAGCGGGATCGGCTTGGCGCCGACCGCGATTCCGAGCAGGCCGAGCACCAGCAGCAGGATCGCCACCGCGGACGTCCCGGCCCGGCGGCGCCGCGACGCCGTGCCGACCTCCGCCGGACGGGCGAGCGTGGCGGTCACGAGGCGAAGACTCGGATCACAGGCCGAGCGCGGTCAGGCGCTCCTCGTACTCGTCCATGATCTCCTCCTCGTCCCGGTCGGAATCCCACATCGCCTCGAGTTCGTTCCGGGTGGCATCGTCCAACGCGTCGTAACGTTCCTGCCAGGATTCCGCCGCGTCCGTCCAGTATCCGACCACCTTGAAGGCGGCGGAGGGCAGCCGTAGCTCATGCCGCAGGTACCTCCGGACGGCGCGCAGAGCGGCCGTCTCGCCGGCCACCCAGACGTAGCCCACGCCGTCCGGGAGATGCAGCTTGCGGACGATCTCGTCCAGCCGGCTGGCGCCGTGGCCGTTGCCGCCGTGCACCCAGGTGACGGTGGTGCGTGCCCGGCGGGGCAGCTCGATCTGGTCGTCCGGTCCGGGCACCTCGACCACGACCCGGGTCTGGACGCCGTCCGGGGTCTGCTCGAGCAGCCGGGCCAGGGCCGGCAGTCCGGCCAGGTCGGCGGCGAGGATCTGCCACTCCAGCCCGTCCGGCGGCGCGTAGAGCCCGGTCGGGCTGTTCAGCCCGACCGGCTGACCCGGACGGGCGGTGCGCGCCCAGGTGGTGGCCACCCCGTGGCCGTGCACGACGAAGTCGACGGTGAGCCGGTCGTGCGCGGCGTCGAACCGGCGGACGGTGTAGGTGCGCAGCAGGTCGAGGTCGATCGACCCGTAGTCCAGCGCGTCGTCGGCGACTCGCGGCAGGATCGGCTCGGTCGCGCCGTCGGCGGGGAAGATCAGCCGGATGTACTCGTCGCCGACACCGGTGGAGAGGTAGCCTCGCCACCGAGGGCGGGGTGTTCTGCACGGCTGCGGTTTGGGCGCTCGCCGGGTGCCCGGCAAGATGGCCGCCATGACTCTCGACCCCGCCAACCCGTTCGCCCGGCCGTCGTCGCTGCCCTATCAGCTGACCCCGTGGGCCGACGTCCGCGCCGAGCACTATCTGCCCGCGGTCGAGGCCGGCATGGAGCGGCGGCTGGCGGAGCTACAGGCGATCGCCGACGACCAGGAACCGGTCACCGTGGCGAACGTCATCGAGGCGTGGGAGCGGTCGGGGCAGCTGCTCGGCCGCGCCCTCGGCGCGTTCTGGACCGTGCAACCGGCTGACACCACCGACGAACTGGACGCCATCGACGCCGAGATCTCGCCGAAGCTGGCCCGGTTCGGCGACGCCATCTACCAGAACCTGGCGTTGTACGAGCGGGTGGTGCAGTTGGACGAGCGGGTCCGCCACGGTGCGGTGGAGGCGGACGCCGCGGCGCGCTACTGGCTGGAGCGGCGCCTGCGCGACTTCGTCCGGGCCGGGGTCGGGCTGCCGGAGGCCGAGCAGGCCCGGCTGCGCGAGCTGAACGCCCGGCTCGCCGAGCTGACCTCCGCCTTCGGCCGGGCGGCGCTGGCGGGCTCGAACGCGGCGGCCGTGCTGGTCAGCGACGAGGCCGAGCTGGCCGGGGTCTCGGAGTCGACGCGCGCCGGGGCCCGCTCGGCGGCCCAGAGCCGCGGCCTGACCGGCTGGCTGCTGGAGCTGGATTCCTGCACCCCGCAGGGGGTGTTGTCGGAGGCGGCGGATCGCGGCCTGCGGCAGCGGGTGCACGCGGCCGCCGTCTCGCGGGGCTGGTCGGGGGAGCACGACACCCGGACACTGCTGGTCGAGATCACCCGGCTGCGGGCCGAACGGGCCCGGCTGCTCGGCTACCCGCACCACGCCGAGTACGTTGCCGCGGACGCCTGCGCGAAGACCTCGGACGCCGTCCGCGCGATGCTGGGACGGCTGGTGCCGGCCGCGGTGCGCAATGCCCGGGCCGAGGCGGCCGAACTGCAGCAGCTGCAGGACGAACCGTTGCAGCCGTGGGACTGGGAGTACCGGGCCGAGCAGCTCAAGGCCCGTCGCTACAGCTTCGACTCCGGGTTGCTGCGCCCCTACCTGGAACTCGAGCGGGTGCTGCACGAGGGGGTGTTCGCGGCCGCGACGGCGTTGTTCGGCATCACGTTCGCCGAGCGTGACGATCTGGCCGGCTACAACGACGAGGTGCGGGTCTTCGAGGTGTTCGACGCCGACGGCACCGGGCTCGGCCTGTTCCTGGCCGACTACTACACCCGTTCCGGCAAGCAGGGCGGCGCCTGGATGAACAACATCGTCGACCAGAACCACCTGCTCGGCCAGCCGCCGGTGGTGGTGAACAACCTGAACATCGCCAAGCCGCCGGCGGGGCAGCCCACCCTGCTCACCTGGGAGGAAGTCAACACCCTGTTCCACGAGTTCGGCCATGCCCTGCACGGGCTGCTGTCCGACGTCCGCTACGGCTCGCAGTCGGGTACCGCGACCCCGCGGGACTTCGTGGAGTTCCCGTCCCAGGTGAACGAGATGTGGTCGCTCGACCCGGCGCTGCTCCGGCGGTATGCGGTGCATCACGAGACCGGCGAGCCGATCCCGGCGGAGTGGATCGAGAATCTCCGCGCCGCCGAGGTGTTCAACCAGGGCTGGGCGACGACCGAGATGCTCGCCGCCTCGCTGCTCGACCAGGCCTGGCATTCGACGCCGATCGACGACCTGCCCGCCGAGCCGGACGAGGTGGCGGCGTTCGAGGCCGCGGCGCTGGCCGCGGCCGGGGTGGACTACCCGCTGGCGCCCACCCGCTACCGGTCGACCTACTTCAAGCACATCTTCGAGGGCGGCTACTCCGCGGGGTACTACAGCTATCTGTGGTCGGAGGTGCTGGATGCAGACACCGGCGCCTGGTTCCTCGGCAACGGCGGCCTGACCAGGGCGAACGGCGAGCGCTACCGGGAACGACTGCTGGCCCGCGGCGGCTCGATCGAGGCGATGGACGCCTACCGCGACTTCCGCGGCGCCGATCCCGAGATCGCCCACCTGCTGAGGCGTCGCGGGCTGGACGGCTGAGCCGGACGCCCTACGCTGGGCGGATGGCTGTGCCGGGCAGCAGGCTGCGGGTGCCCGTCCCGCGACGTCGGCTGGTGGCGCGTTCACGGCTGACCGGACGGCTGCTCGACCCGGCGTCCACCCCGAGACTCGTCCTGGTCGCCGCCCCGGCCGGGTTCGGCAAGACCACGCTGCTGGTGCAATGGCTCGGTTCGCGGGCGGACGGCGCCGGCGACGCGCCACGGGCCGCCTGGCTGTCCCTGGACGAGGGGGACGCCGACCTGCACGGCTTCCTGAGCCACCTGATCGCCGCCGTCCGGACCACCGAGACCGACGCCGGAGCCGACGCGCTCGCCCTGCTGGGACGCGGCGGGGACGGCGCGGCCGATCAGGTGCTGGCCAGCCTCCTCAACGATCTGGACGCCCTCGCCGGCCCCACGGTGATCGTGCTCGACGACTACCACGTCATCGACACCGATGCCGTGCACGGGGTCGTGACTGCGCTCCTGGAGGACCTCCCGCCGCAGGTCACCCTGGCCATCGCGACCCGGATGGATCCGCCGCTGTCACTGTCCCGGCTCAGGGCCCGGGGCGAACTGGCGGAGATCCGTGCCGCGGACCTGAGATTCACCGTCGAGGAGGCGGCCGGCTTCCTCAATGACGCCCTGGGACTCGCTCTCGACGCCGGCCAGGTCGCCGCCCTGGAGGCCCGGACGGAGGGCTGGGCCGCCGGGCTACAGCTGGCGGGACTGGCCGCGCGGACCCACGGTGGGGACGCCCAGGGTGCGGAGGGCTTCGTCCGCGGGTTCGCCGGAAGCCACCGCTTCGTCCTCGACTACCTGCTGGACGAGGTGCTGCGTGGTCTGCCCGACGAACTGCGCGACTTCCTGCTCGCCACCTCGATCCTGGGCGAGCTGACCGGTCCGTTGTGCGACGCCCTCACCGGCCGCGCCGACGGACGCGAAGCGCTGGAGGCCCTGGACCGCGCGAACCTGTTCGTGGTGGCGCTCGATGAGGGGCGGCAGTGGTTTCGCTACCACCGCCTGTTCGCCGAGGCCCTGCGCGCCCAGCTCGGTGCGCGCGAGCCCGGCCGGGCCGCCGCGCTGAACCGGGCCGCCGCCGACTGGTACGCCGCGCGGGCGCTGTTCACCGACGCGATCCCGTACGCCCTGGCCGCAGGCGCGACCGGTCGCGCCGCCGACCTCTTCGAGCTCGCCCTGCCCGGGCTCCGGCGCAACCGGCAGGACCACAGCCTGCGTCGCTGGCTGCGGGCTCTCCCGGACGACGTGATCGGCCGCCGGCCGCTGCTTGCGACGTTGCGGGCCTGGGGCAGCCTCTCCGACGCTGACCTCGACGGGGTCGAGGCCTGGCTGGACGCGGCCCAGGCCGGACCGGCGACCGACGGACCGGTCGGTGGGCCGGATGGCGATGGGGCGTTCGCCGGGCCGGATGCCGAGACGTGGAATCCTCCGCCGACGGACGCCGAGCGCGCCCGGGACAGGGAACTCCGCGAGCTGCCGGCGATGATCGAGGTCTACCGGGCGTCCGTCGCACAGGCGCGCGGCGACGTCCCCGGAACGGTTGCCCGTGCCGGCCGTGCCCTGGAACTCGCCGGGCCGGCCGACCATCTGGCTCGTGGCGCGGCGGCCGGGTACCTCGGCCTGGCCGCGTGGGCGTCCGGTGACCTGGTGACCGCGGTGGACACCTTCGGCGACGCCGTCCGCAGTCTGCGGGCGGCCGGCAACGTCACCGACGCGCTGGGTGCGACCGTCGTCCTCGCGCAGATGTGGGTGGCCCGGGGACGGCTGGACGAGGCGCGCCGGCTGTACGAACGCGCGCTGGCCGCGGCCGAGCGGCAGCCCGGCCCGCTGGCCACCACCGGTGACCTGCACGTCGGCCTGGCCGGGGTGTTGTGCGAACTCGGTGAGGACGAGGCGGCCGAGCGGCACCTCCGGGCGGCCCGCGAACTCGGCGCGGCGGCGTCCCTGCCGGAGAACCGGCACCGCTGGTACCTCGTGATGGCCGGCCTGCTGCGAGCCCGGGGCGACGTCGACGCGGCCGCCGCCATGCTGGACCGGGCGGAGGCGCTGTACCTGCCCGGCTTCTTCCCCGACCTGCAACCGATTCCGGCTGTCCGGGCACGGGTCGCCATCGCGCGCGGCCGGTTGCCGGAGGCGCTGGGCTGGGCCCGCGATCACCGGGTCGTTGCCGACGTCGAGGCGACGTTTCCTCGGCTGTACGACCAGTTGACCCTGGCGCGGTTGCAGGTGGCCCGGCGCCGCGCCCACCCCGGGGCCGGGGCGCTGGGGGCGGTCATCGAGCGGCTCGACGGGATGGTGAGCGCCGCCGAACGGGCGGGCTGGGTGACGGCGTGGCTGGATGCCTCGGTCGTCCGGGCGCTGGCGTATCGGGCCGCGGGGGACACCGAGGCGGCGGTCGGCGACCTCTCCTCGGCGCTCGGCCGCAGCACCGTCACCGGCCACTGTCGGCTGTTCCTGGACGAGGGTGTGCCGATGCTCGAGTTGCTCGGTGACGTCGCGCGGCGCCCGGAGCTGGCTGGTGGGGAGCGGGCGGCCGAGCTGCTGGCCATCGCCTCCCATCCGGCTGCGGCTTCCGGTGATGCCGGCGGAAGCGCGCTGAGCGAGCGCGAGCTCGAGGTGCTCCGACTGCTCGCCTCCGAGTCGACCGGGCCCGAGATCGCCCGCCGGCTGTTCGTCAGCGTCAACACGCTGCGCACCCACACCAAGCACATCTTCACCAAGCTCGAGGTGAACACCCGGCGGGCCGCCGTCCGGCGGGCGCGGGAGCTGGGGCTGCTCTAGGAGGCCGAGTCACCAACCCGGTCACATCGGGTGGTGATGTGGGCTCACCAGGCCCGTTCCTACGGTCGAGAGACACCGCCGGAGCACCCCTCCGGCCCGACCGAGGAGCAACCCATGACCATCACCACCACCGGCCTGACCAGGGCAGCCGGCGCCGCCGCCGCGGTCGCCGGGACCATCTTCGTCGCCGTCCAGATCAACCACCCGCCGATGGACGCCGCCTCGGTGCCGAGCGCCGACTGGGTGCTGCGCAGCTGGGCCAAGGCGGTGATGAGCGCGCTCGCGTTGGCCGGCATCACCGGTATGTACCTGCGGTCACGACGCTCGGGCGTCCTCGGCCTGGCCGGCTACCTGCTCTTCGCCGCCGGCTACCTGCTCATGTTCGCCGTCGAGGTGATCGCCGCGACCGTCCTGCCGACGGTGGCCGGCTCCGACCCGGGGTACGTGAACGACGTCCTGGCGGCCGCCGCCGGCGGCGCCCCGGCGGGCGACCTCGGTGGCCTGCGGACGGTGCTCGACCTGTCCGGCGTCGGCTACCTGGCCGGTGGCCTGCTGTTCGGCATCGCGCTGTTCCGCGCCGGCGTCCTGGCCCGCTGGGCGTCCGTGCTGCTCGCCGTGGGCACCGCCGGCACCGCGGCGCTCGCCGTCCTGCCGGAGGCGTTCAACCGGCCCTTCGCCGTCCCCGTCGGCATCGCGCTGATCGGGCTCGGGATCTCGCTGTGGCGCCGTGCGGACGCCGCGAGCGCCCCGGAGCCGGTTCGCCCGGCGGCCGCGCCGGTCGTCCGATGAGCGGGACGGACGCCTGGCGGATACCGGCGGGACTGCTCGCGCTGAGCGCGATCCCGCTGGCCGCCGGAGCCCTCCGGCTGGTCCAGCTCGCGGGTGGTCCGGCGGCGGTCCCCGCCGACGCCCGCTTCGCCCCGTTCCCGGCGCCGGTCGTGGTGCACATTCTCGGGGCGGCGGTCTACCTGGTCGTGGGCGTGCTGCAGTTCATCCCGCGCCTCCGCCGCCGGCATCGCGACTGGCACCGCCGGGCCGGGCGGGTGGTGGCGCTCGCGGGCCTGGCGGTCGCCGGCTCGGCGTTGTGGCTGACCCTCGGCTACCCGCTCGAGCCGGGCACGGGCGTTGTCTTGTACGTCCTCCGGTTGTTCTTCGGTGCCGCGATGGCGGGCGCGCTGATCGCCGGCGTCGCGGCGATCCGGCGGCGCGACGTTCGTGCCCATCGCGCCTGGATGATCCGCACCTACGCGATCGGTCTGGCCGCCGGCACGCAGGCCCTCACCGAGGGCATCGGGGGTGCGCTGTTCGGCACCGGTGAACTCGCCGGAGACCTGGCGAAGGCGGCCGGTTGGCTGATCAACCTCGTTGTCGCCGAGTGGATCATCCGACGTCCCGGTCGGCGCGGACGCCGGCGTCCGCGGATCCCGACCGTTGCCGGAGAACGCGAGCTCCGGCGATGACCGGCTATCTGATCCGCGTCGGCGGGCACCTCGACGACCACTGGTCGGCTCGGCTCGACGGGTTCGCCATCACCCGGCAGGCCGACGGCACCAGCACCCTGTGCGGCCCGGTCCGCGACCAGGCGGAGCTGCACGGCGTCCTCGCCGGATTGCGCGACATCGGCGCCACCTTGGTCGAGTTGCGTCGCCTCGACGCCGACCCGTGACGACGGCTAGCCGCCGGCGCGACGGAACGGCACCGGGCCGCGCTACGCAGTTGTGCCACCTCCGAAAACGCAGCGCTCCGGGCACTTCTCTCGATAGGACCCCATTCCCGAGTAGAGGAGCACCCGATGCTGTGCCGCAAGAACGTCGCCGACCTGACCCCCGCCGAGAAGGCGGAGCTGGTCCAGGCCTTCCTCGACCTGAAGGACCCCGCCAAGTCGCCCAGCAGAATCCCGGCCGCAGCCACCGCGGTCACCGCCGCCGGCGGCACGCCCAACCGGTACGACGACTACGTCTGGCTGCACAACACCGTCAGCGCCGGCGCCCATCGCGGGCCGGCCTTCGGGCCCTGGCACCGCGAGTTCCTGCATCAGATCGAGTACGACCTGCAGGTGGTCAGCGGCAACCACCACCTGACCATCCCGTACTGGGACTGGATCAGCGCCCGCAGCGCGGCGGACGCCGGCTGGCCGTTCACCAACGACCTGCTCGGCGGCTTCGGCAACGCCGGGCCCGGCCCCAGCACCGGCTTCGTCACGGCCGGCCCGTTCGCCAACCCCGCCACCTGGCGGATGAACATCCGCCGCTCCGGCGACACCGACCTGACCCTGAAGCGGTCCAACGGCATTCCCGCCGCGGCCGACCTGCCCACCCGGGCCGAGGCGCTGCGCGGGTTCGGCATCGCCGTACCGGCCGGCCAGAGTTGGCCGCAGGTCTACGACGGCACGCCCTGGAACGACCTGACGGCACCGACCAACGCGCAGGTGCTGGCGTCCTTCCGCAAGTACCTGGAGCGGGTGCTGCACGACGGCGTCCACGTCTGGATCGGCGGCGCCTGGGAGTTCAACGCGCTGGGCCAGCCCGGTGACGGCGGGCACATGACCTTCCCGTCGGTGTCGGTCAACGATCCCGCCTTCTGGCTGCACCACTGCAACGTCGACCGGCTGTGGGCGATCTGGCAGCGCAAGCTCGGCGCCGCCTCGGACTACCTGCCGCAGGCCGCCGGCACCGCCAACGCCGGGCACAACGGCGACGACACGATGATCAACCTCGGCACGGCGGCCTGGTTCGCCGCGCCGATGTTCTCCACGCCGAACGCCAACGAGGACCATCACGCCGTCGGCTACTGGTTCCACAGCGATCTGCCCGAGGTGGAGCTGGATACCCCGTCCGTCGCGTTCGGCTCGGTGCCGGAGTTGCTCACCACGTTCCACCCGGTCCAGTTCACCGTGCGCACCTGCCGCCAGGTCCGCTTCGAGCTGACCGCGGTCACCGGTGCCGGCTTCAGCGCACCCGCGGGGCAGGGCATCGTCAC
>CALMIQ010000078.1 GCA_937863965.1 uncultured Micropruina sp. | reverse complement strand
GCTGGTCTCGAGGTTGCTTTTACGAATCGTTGAGGCCGGTCGGGCAGAGTTCTTCTCGTGGTCGGGGGGCCAGCCGCCACGGAACAGCAATCGGGATCGCGATTCGGGGGGACGCGAGAACGGTCGGGGGAACTGTTCACCGTGGTGAGACACGGATCGAGCCGGGTCGGGACGCAGGAGGAGCGTCCCCGACCCGGCTCTCCGCAATTGCCGGCGTCCCCGGTTCTCAGAGCGGATCGCGGCTGATCGGGCAGGACATGCAGCGCGGACCGCCGCGTCCGGAACCGAGCTCGGAGCCGGCGATCGCGATCACGTCGATGCCGGCGGCGGCGAGGCGTTCGTTGGTCTCGACATTGCGCTCGTAGGCGATCGCCACCTTGGGTTCGATCGCCAGGGTGTTGTTGCCGTCGTCCCACTGCTCGCGCTCGGCGGTGACCGGGTCGAGGCCGGTGTCGATCAGCTGCAGCCGGTCGATCCCCATGGCGCGGGCGGCGGCCTCGATGAACGGCGCGGACGGCTCGACCATCAGGTCGCCGTCCGGATCGGGCCTGATGGCCGTGGCCGCCAGCCGGTGCGCCACGTTCGGGTACATCACCATGGCGTCGACGTCCACCATGGTGCAGATGGTGTCGAGGTGCATGGTGGCCCGGTCCTGGTCGATCGGCACCGCCAGCACGGTGTGCGCCAGGCCCTGCGCGAACGCCGTCCGGGCCAGCCGCTCGGCGCCCGCCGGACGCGTCCGCTCGCCGACGCCGACGGCCAGCACGCCCTCGGCCAGCGCCAGCACGTCGCCGCCCTCGAGGAACTCCTTGTCCCAGCCGTGGATCCGCTCGGTGCCGGCGAACCGCGGGTGGAACTGGTAGATCAGCTCGGTCAGCTGGGTCTCCCGCTGGCGGGCCGGCATCGCCAGTGACGTGACGGTCACCCGGTCGCCCACCCACACGCTGGAGTCGCGGGTGAACAGCAGGTTGGGCAGCGGGTCGATCAGGAAGTCGTCGGGGGCGTGCAGGGCCGCGACCACGCTGCCGGTGCCGGAGACCTCGTCGTTGCGCAACCCGGCCATCAGGGTCTCGGCCAGTTCGTCCGGCCCCTGGTCGCGCAGCAGGTCGGTGAGGTAGCGGCGCAGGGTGTCGCCCAGGCGCAGGTCGCGCATGGTGTGCGCGATGGCGGCCTCGCGGGCGTCCGGGTCGGCGAGGGTCTCGGTGAGCAGCTCGCTCAGGTAGAGCACCTCGACGCCGCGGCCGCGCAGCGCCTCGGCGAATGCGTCGTGCTCGACCTGGGCGCGATCGACCCAGGGCAGGCCGTCGAAGAGCAGCGCGTCGTTGTTGCGTGGGGTCAGCCGGCGCAACTCGTTGCCGGGCCGATGCAGCATCACGGTGCGCAGCCGGCCGACCTCGGAGCGGACGCCGTGCGGGAAGTGTTCAGGCATGGCCCACACGATAGGGGTGCGGCACCTGGTGCACGATGGGCACATGGTGCAGCGAGTCGCGGTGATCGGTGGATCCGGACGAATGGGCGCCCAGGTCGTCCGGGCGTTGGTCGAGCGCGGGGCGTCCGCGGCGTCGTTGTCGCGCCGCACCGGCTTCGATCTGCGCCGCTCCCGCCCCGACGAGCTGGCCCGGGCACTGGACGGTTTCGACGCCGTGATCGACTGCTCGGACGCCGCCGATCGCCGGGTGGCGACCTTCGCGGCGTCCGCGACGGCCCTCGCCGAGGCCGCCGGAAGGGCAGGGGTCCCACGCCTGGCCGTGGTGTCGATCCTCGGCATCGACCGGCCCGGGCTGGCCGGGATGAGCTACTACCGGGGCAAGCTCGCCCAGGAAACGGCGCTGGCAGCGGGTCCGGTGCCGGTCACCGTCGTCCGGTCCACGCAGTGGTACGGCTTCGCCGACCAGGTCTACGCCGCGCTGCCGCTGGGCCGGTTCGGACGGGCGGGGCTGGCCCCGCGGATGCGGATGCAGCCGGTCGCCGGGGACGCCGTCGCCGTCCGGCTGGCCGAACTCGCCCTCGATTCGGGCCCGGACGCCCGGGTCGCGCTGGCCGGACCCGAACCGATGACGCTGGCCGAACTCGTCCGGCGGCTCTGGCACGCCCGCGGGGCGACGGCCCGGGTCGCCCAGGTGACGATCCCAGGCCTGCCCGGGTTCACCGACGGCAGCCTGCTGCCCGGCCCGGACGCCGAGATCGACCCG
>CALMIQ010000077.1 GCA_937863965.1 uncultured Micropruina sp. | reverse complement strand
GGTGGCCCGATGAACGACTTCATCGACAGCATCACCAGCAACCCGGCGATCAACACCGCCCTGTGGCCGGCCTTCGTCGAGACCCTGCAGATGATCGGCATCTCGGGCCTGGCCACCGTACTGTTCGGCCTGCCGCTCGGGGTGGTGCTGTTCGTCACCCAGCCCGGCGGGATGGCCGACAACCGGGCCCTGAACGTGGTGCTCGGCGGCGTGCTGGTGAACATCACCCGGTCGATCCCCTACGCGATCCTGATGGTGTCGCTGATCCCGTTCACCCGCTGGATCGTCGGCACCTCGATCGGACCGATCGCGGCCTCCGTCTCGCTGACCATCGCCTCGGTGCCGTTCTTCGCGCGGCTGGTCGAGACCTCGCTGCGCGAGGTGCACCCGGGCAAGGTGGACGCCGCCCACGCCATGGGCTCCACCCGATCGCAGACGGTGTGGAAGGTGCTGATCCCCGAGGCGCTGCCCTCGCTGGTCGCCAGCGTCACCACGACCCTGGTCGCCCTGATCGGCTACTCGGCGATGGCCGGCCTGATCGGCGGCGGCGGGCTCGGCCGGCTCGCCTACAACTACGGCTATCAGCGCTTCCAGCCCGAGGTGATGATCATCGTCCTCGTCGTCCTGGTGCTGCTGGTGCAACTCGTCCAGGTGGCCGGCGACGCCGTCGTCCGGCGCGTCGACCACCGCTGAACCCACGCGAATCCTCAACCCAGTGCCCAACGAATAAGGAGAACAACCATGTCGCAACTAAGCAGGACCCTGGCCGCCCTGGCCGCGGCCGCCGTCGCCCTCACCCTGACCGCCTGCGGCGGATCGGCCGCCGCGCCGAGCAGCGAGGCGCCGTCCTCGGCGTCCCTGACCACGGTCAAGGTGGGGGCCAGCCCGGTGCCGCACGCCCGCATCCTGGAGTTCGTGAAGTCCGACCTGGCGGCCGCCGCCGGGCTCGACCTGCAGATCGTCGAGTTCGACGACTACGTGCAACCCAACGAGGCGCTGGCCTCGGGCGAGCTGGACGCCAACTACTTCCAGCACCTGCCCTACCTGGAGGCCCAGATCAAGGAGCGGGGCTACGAGTTCGAGCACGGCGCCGGCGTCCACATCGAGCCGTACGCGGCGTTCTCGAAGAAGTACAAGACCGCGGAGGAGCTGCCGCAGGGCGCGACCATCGCCATCACCAACGACGCCTCCAACCAGATCCGCGGGCTGCGGCTGCTGCAGGGCGCCGGGCTGCTCACCGGCATCACCGACTCGTCCAACGTGCTGAACCTGACCAAGGCCCAGAACCCGAAGGGCTTCACCTTCATCGAGAACCAGCCCGAGGTGATCGTCCAGCAGCTCGACGATCCGAAGATCGACCTAGCCTTCGTGAACGGAAACTTCATCCTGACCGCCGGCTTGTCGACCAAGGACGCCCTGCTCGTCGAGACCGCCAAGGACAACCCGTACGCCAACTTCCTGGTCTGGCGCACGGACAACACCAACCCGGGGGTGGCGAAGCTGGAGGAACTGCTGCACGACCCGCAGGTGGCCGAGTTCATCACCAAGACCTGGCCGTCCGGCGACGTCCTGCCCGGCTGAGCCCCACGGCGCGAAGAACCGAGCGTTCTCAGACAGGGTGCGCGCACAAGTTGCACCCCGCGCATAGAGATGAGCCTTATGGACACCCGGCGGGTATCCATAACGCTCGTTTCTGCGCGGGGGCGTCGGCTGACGGTCGCCGGCGAGTTCATAACGCGCGGAACGCGGCGAAGGGGCTGAACCAGTCCGCCGAGCCGGCCGTCGTAGGCTGGGACCGGCTGAGGAGGTGCCGATGAGCAACACCGAGACCAGGGCCGAATGGCACGACTGCGTGGTGGCCCACACCGACGATCCCGAAGAGATCCAGATCATCGAGCCCAAGAGCGTCGCGCTGGGTCCGGCGGACGCCCTCAAGGTCCGCCGGACCCTGCCGTCACTACGGCGTTCGTTCGTCGGCGCGTGGTGTTTCGCCGACCACTACGGCCCCGAGACCGGCGTCTGCATGGACGTCCCCCCGCACCCGCACACCGGGCTGCAGACGGTCAGCTGGCTGTTCTCCGGCGAGATCGAGCACCGCGACTCGGGCGGCGTCCATGCGATGGTGCGGCCCGGCGAGGTCAACCTGATGACCTCCGGCTACGGCATCGCGCATTCGGAGGTGTCCACACCCGAGCGTGACCTGCTGCACGGCGTCCAGCTGTGGGTGGCGCTGCCCGAGGCCGAGAAGGACCTGGTCCGCGAGTTCCAGCATCACGTGCCCGACCCGATCGCCGACCGCGGCGTCGAGGCGCGGGTGTTCATCGGGTCGCTGGCGGGGGCCACCTCGCCGGTGCACACCCAGACCCCGCTGCTCGGCGCCGAGATCACCATCGATCCCGGCGCCACCTGGGAGACCGCCGTCGATCCCACCTTCGAGCACGGCGTGCTGGTCGACACCGGCTGGGTCGACTTCGACGGCGTCCGGCTCGACAACACCGTGCTCGGCGTCCGGGACGCCGGGCTCGGCCACCTGCGGCTGACCAACCCGACGGACGCGCCGGCCCGGGTGATGCTGCTCGGCGGCGAGCCGTTCGACGAGGGCATCGTCATGTGGTGGAACTTCATCGGGCGTAGTCACGACGACATCGTCCGGATGCGTGCCGAGTGGAACGAGGCCCCCGACGACCGCTTCGGCCGGGTCGCCGGCTATCGCGGCCACGTCCCCCGGCTGACCGCACCGCCGCTGCCGCCGGACCTCCGGCTCAAACGTCGGTTCCGCCGCGGACGCCAGTGAGGGCATTCGGCGGCGGGCGGCGGGCCGACATCGCTAGACTCGCCGTCTGATCCCGAGGCAGGAGGCAATGGTGCAGGTCGGCTCTGATCGCGCCCGCCGCACGCTGGGGTTCCTGCGGCACAAGATCTCCTCCGGCGAGTGGCCGATCAACTCCAAGATCCCGACCGAGCCCGAACTG
Organism: uncultured Micropruina sp.; assembly: GCA_937863965.1. GTDB lineage: Bacteria > Actinomycetota > Actinomycetes > Propionibacteriales > Propionibacteriaceae > Micropruina. The sequence continues at coordinate 592 of CALMIQ010000077.1, read as the reverse complement.
ATGCGGCTGATCGGCGTCGGCAAGACGACGGTGCGCGAGGCGGTCCGGTCGCTGGCCAGCGTCGGCATCCTGGAGCCGATGCCTGGCATCGGCACCTTCGTGCGGTCGCGGATGCCGGTCAGTTCGGTGCTGGTCGACTACATGGCGGAGTTCAGCGTCTCCGACCTGCTGGGGTACCGCCGGGCGCTGGAGCTGGAGGCCGCGCAGCAGGCGGCCAAGAACCGCACCGATGAGCAGCTCGCCGCCATGCGCCAGGCGCTGGAGAATCCCACCCCGCAGCCGGAGCAGCCGTTCGGACGCCGCCGCGGCAAGACGCCGGGACAGTTCCACTTCCTGATCATGGAGGCCAGCGGCAACACGCTGCTGGTCGGCCTGTACGCCGGGGTGATGACCGCGTTGCGCCAGGCCATCCTCTCCGGCACCGTGGTGCACGCCGCCGACCGCGAGGCGATGCGGCACGACCACCTGGAGTTGCTGGCCGCGCTGGAGGCCCGCGACGTGCCCCGGGCAGCGCACGCGATGGCGAGCCACGTCGACCGCGACCTGGTGCCGGCCGGCGAGGGCTGAACCCGCGGCTCAGCCCCGCGGTGCG
>CALMIQ010000076.1 GCA_937863965.1 uncultured Micropruina sp. | reverse complement strand
CGTCGGCGTAGGAGTCGGCGGTGTCGAACAGCGTGATGCCCGCGTCGAGCGCGGCCTCCACCACGGCCCTGGTCTGGTCGAGGTCGATCCGGGCGCCGAAGGCGTTGCAGCCCACGCCCACCCTCGACACCATCAGCCCACTGTCACCGACCTGTCCGTAACGCATACCCGAAACCTACCGGGGCCAGCCCAGGGGGTGGGCCGGCGCCCAACTCCGCCGCCGTAGGCTGGCGGGGTGCCGGTGTTCGCCGAGTTGACGGCCTTCCTGCGGGCCAGCCTGCTGGATCCTGCGCCGGCCGCGTCCGAGCCGCCCGGGGCGATCCGCCGGCGGCGGGTCGTCGTGGCCGTCACCGCCGTGCTGGGCGCGCTGGCCCTGGGGTCGTCGCTGGCGATCCGGCCGGGCGACCCCCTGTTCTATCCGGCCACGATCGGCATCGCGGCGATCTGGCTGGTCGGCGCCTTCGCCTCGGGCCCGTTGCGGTTGGGCCGCGGCCGCACCCGGGCCGGCGGGACGAGCCGCGCGGTGCTGCAGGGGCTCATCCTGGGTGGGTCGTTGCTCGCCGTGTTCCTGGCCGGTGCCGTGGTCGTCGGACGGGTGCCCTGGCTGCGCGGCCCGGTGGACGGTCTGCTGGCCCACGCCGGTTTCGGCGCGCTGCCGGTCGTCGCGGCGATCACCGCACTCAACGGGGTCGCCGAGGAGGTGTTCTTCCGTGGTGCCGTGTTCGCTGCCCTGCCGCGCTGGCGGGTGGGGCTGAGCACGGTGGTCTACGCGTTGGCGACCGCGCCGTCCGGGGTTCCGCTGTTGATCTTCGCGGCAGCGGCGCTGGGCACCGTGACCGGCCTGCAGCGTCGCGCCACAGGGGGTGTATCGGGCCCGATCGTGACCCACCTAACCTGGTCGCTCGGCATGCTGCTGGCCCTGCCGTGGGCCCTCGACGTTGGGAGTTGACGTGAAGATGCTGGTCACCGGTGCGACCGGCTACATCGGATCGCACCTGGTCCCGCGGCTGCTGGACGCCGGCCACCGGGTCCGGGTGCTGAGCCGTCGCCCCGAGCGGCTGACCGACTCGTGGCGCGAACGCGTCGAGGTCTGCCGCGGGGACGCCACCGACGACGACGCCCTGTCCGCCGCGTTGGCGGGTGTCGACGTGGCCTACTACCTGCTGCACTCGATGGACGGCCGCGGCGACTTCGTCGCCCGGGACCGGCGGCTGGCCACCCGGTTCGCCGCCGCCGCCCGGGAGACCGGGGTGGGACGCATCGTCTACCTCTCCGGGCTGCATCCCGACGGCGAGCTCTCGCCCCACCTGGCCTCCCGCGTCGAGGTCGGCGAGATCCTGCTCGGCTCGGGGGTGCCCACCGCGGTGCTGCAGGCCGGCGTGGTGCTGGGAGCCGGGTCGGCATCGTTCGACATGCTGCGGCATCTGACCGAGCGCCTGCCGGCGATGGTGGCGCCGCGGTGGCTGGACAACGCAATCCAGCCGATCGCCGTGGACGATGTGCTGCACTACCTGGTCCGGGCCGCCGAGCTACCCCCCGACGTGAGCCGCGGCTTCGACCTGGGTGGGCCGCAGGTGCTGACCTACCGGCAGATGATGCAGCGCTACGCCGAGCTCGCGGGGCTGCGGCGCCGGCTGATCGTCGCCGTGCCGGTGCTCACCCCGGGTCTGGCCAGCCTCTGGGTGGGTCTGGTCACCCCGATCGACTCGGGCATCGCGCGGCCGCTCGTCGGTTCGCTGCTGCACGACGCCGTCCGCGGCGACTTCGACGCCGAAGGCGTGATGGGCGAACCGCCCGGTGGCCCTACCGGCTTCAACACGGCGATCGCCCGGACGCTCCGCGACGTCGACCCCGGGCTCTGGAGCCGCACGCTCGGCGTGGTGGCGGCCTCGGTCGTCGCGACCGCGGTGGCCGGCGGCCTTCTCACCGACCCGACCAGCGGCTGGTACCGGCGGCTGCGCAAGCCCACCTTCCAGCCGCCCGCGGCGGCCTTCGCCCCGGTCTGGACGTCGCTGTACGCCCTGATCACGGTGTCGGCCGCGGCGGCCATCGCCGACGCGCGGGAGGCCGGCAGGAACCGGGAGGCCGACGAGTTCCAGCGGGCGCTGCTGCTCAACCTGGGCCTGAACGCGTCGTGGAGCGGGGTGTTCTTCCGCGGCCACGCACTGGTGCCGGCCGCGGCGACCGCCGCGCTGCTCACGCTCAGCAGCGCCGACCTGGCCCGGCGTGCGGCCCCGCACGGTCCGGGCAAGGCGGCGGCGCTGGGCCTCTACGCGGCCTGGTGCGCGTTCGCGACCGCGCTCAGTGCGGCGATAGCGGTCAAGAACCGGCGGCGGCCTCGATGGTCTCCGCCTCGCCCGGGACGCCGCCGCTAACCACGCGGTCGGCGGCGCGGTAGGCGTTGAACGCCAGCGGCAGCCCGTGTGCCGTCGGCCAGTCGATCGAGTCGCTCACCTGGAGATGCACATGCGGTTGGGTGCTGTTGCCCGAGTTCCCGCAGCCGCCGATCGGCTGCCCGGCGGCCACCCGGTCGCCGGCTCGGACGCCGACCGACCCGTTGCGCAGATGCGCGACCAACACGAACGGGCCGCCGGCAGCGACGGCGATCACCACGCAGTTACCGGCCAGGCCGGGCAGCCCCCGCCGGGCCCGTGCCGCCTGGGTGAGGGCGAAGCCCGGGTAGGCCGCCGGCGACCGGCGCACCCGGGCGTCCGGCTCACCGTCGTGGACCAGTGCCACGACTCCGGCGACGGGAGCCACCACCGGACGCCCCCAGCCGGCGAAGCGGGTCGGATCCTCGGTGGCCAGCAGGGTGCGCCAGCCGATCGGCCCGCTGCGCCCCCGGGCGTCCACCGGCACCAGGTCGATGGCGTAGCGGCCGCCGAAGGCGTCCGTGCCGTGACTGGGGACGCGGCGGGCGGGGCTGTTCCGGGCCTGCCAGCGGCCCGCGCCGGGCAACTCCAGCACCAACGGCGCGCCCACCTCCATTCGTTCGACTCTAGCCGCGCCCCGCGTGGACGCGACTAGGACTTCTGGCCGAGCCCCAGGATGCGCCGGATGGTGGTGTTCAGGTCGGTCTGGTCGGTGAGTCCGACGACGTTCGCCGCGCCCGGGCCGTAGCCGGCGATCCGCAGCTGGGTGCCGGTGTGCTGCATCGAGCTGCCCTTCTCCGCCGTCGCATAGTTGATCGTCATCGGCGCGTCGTCGGCGGTCAGCAGGTTCACGGTGTAGCCCGGGGTGACCGAGCCGGCCTCGACGATCTGGCTGGTGTGGGCGTGGTCGGCGGTGACGAAGACCGAGGTGTTGCCGTCGCGGGCGGCGAAGGCGAGCGCCACCTGCACGGCCTCGTCGAGATCGACGGTCTCGCCGATCTGGCCGCAGGCGTTGGCCGCGTGGTCCTGCTTGTCGATGCTGGCGCCCTCGACCTGGAGGAAGAAGCCGGGACCGCCGCGCTTGGTGTTCAACAGGCTGATCGCCTTCTCGGTCAGCTCGGCCAGGGTCGGCTGGTCGGCGGCCCGGTCGGGGTTCTTGGTGCAGCGCACCGGGTCCTTCTTGCCGCCGTCGGAGGTCGCCTCCGGCCCGACCCAACGCACCGGCAGGTTGCCGGGCGCGAACAGCCCGAGCAGCGGCCGGTTCTGGTCGGCGCGCTTGATCGCGTTCAGGCCGGCCTTGTCGCCGACGATCTGGTAGCCGCGCTCGTAGGCCTGCTGCTTGAGCGTCTTGCCCTGATACCGGCCGGCGGTGGCGACCTCATCGAAGGTCTTCGCTCCGCCGCCGAGCGTGACGTCGGCGCGGGTGTTGATCAACTGTTCGGTGATGGAGCCCAGCCCGCCGTTCTCCAGGGCGGCCTCGGGGCAGGTCTTCAGCGTGACACTCGGCCCGTAGCAGGACCGGGACGACACGTGCGCCGCCAGCACGGCCGGGGTGGCGTCCT
>CALMIQ010000075.1 GCA_937863965.1 uncultured Micropruina sp. | reverse complement strand
CCCGCGCCGCTTGGTGGGGGCGTACTCGGCGAGCATCACCGCACCGCCGGACAGTTCGGCGCCGGCGCCGAAGCCCTGACAGATCCGCAGCACCACCAACAGGATGGGTGCCCAGATGCCGATCTGCGCGTAGCTGGGGATCAGTCCGATCGCCGTGGTGGACAGGCCCATCAGGGCGACGGTGATGATCAGGATCAGCTTGCGTCCGTGCTTGTCACCCAGCCGGCCCAGGATGATCGCACCGACCGGACGGGCCAGGAAGCCCACCGCGTAGGTGGCGAAGGAGGACAGCAGCGCGATCAGCGGGGTCTGCTCGGGAAAGAAGATCTCGCTGAACACCAGGCCGGCCGCCAGCCCGTACAGCGCGAAGTCGACGTACTCCATGGTCGTGCCGAGCCAGATCGACACCACTGCCGACCAGAAGCTCCGCCTTCCCTCGGGGGTCTCCAGGTGGAGGTCGGCACTCTGTGCCGACACCGCGCTGGCGGTGGGCTCAGGGGTCGTCGTCGGGCTCATCGTCGATACCTCCGGTTGATCATCTCGATCATTCTATGCGCATAGACTCCATAGACGCAAGATGATCCATTGAGAGTGCAATATCTTGCATCGCGTCGCGGTTGCTCCCCGGTCCTCGTCCCGACGTCGCCACCGCGGCTCGGCGAGCCGGATCAGGGCTACGGCGCGTCGCTCCCTCGCAGGATCGCGGCCATCTTCTTGCCCCTGGCCAGCTCGTCGATCAGCTTGTCGAGATACCGGATCTTCTGCATCAGCGGGTCTTCGATGTTCTCGACCCGATGGCCGCAGATCACACCGGTGATCAGCGAGGCGTTCGGATTGAACCGGGGCGCCTGCGCGAAGAAGGTCTCCAGGTCGACCTCGTCGGCCAGCACCCGGTCGAGGCCGGCGGCGTCGTAGCCGGTGAGCCAGCCGATGATCCGGTCCACCTCGTCCTTGCTGCGTCCCTTCCGCTCCGCCTTGGTCAGGTAGTGCGGGTAGATGCTGGCGAAGCTGATGCCGAAGATCCGGTGTCGTGCCGTGCGTGCCTCCGTTCCATCCGCAGGCTACCGGTGCCGGCCAGCACACCGTTGCACCAGCGGGACGCAGGCCCGCCTACGGATCGGACCCAGCCTCCCGACGAGCGGACGTCGACGCGGGCGCACCCGACGCCAACCCCTCGCCTACAGTGCCGCCGACTCGGTCTCGGCCCGGGCTGCGAACTCGTCGTCGATGGACGCCGCGCCGTAGTCGGAGTCCTTGGTCTCGCGGCTCAGCGCCAGTGCGATCAGGGTCAGGACGCCCGCCCCGGCCAGGTAGAGCCCGACCAGCCAGGTGCTGCCGCCCGCCTGGACCCACAGCGCCACCGCGATGATCGGGGCCAGCGCCGCCCCCAGGATGCTGGAGACGTTGTAGGCGATCGCCGAGCCGGTGTAGCGGACATTGGTCGGGAACAACTCGGGCAGCAACGCCCCCATCGGACCGAAGGTTGCGCCCATCAGGGTGAAGCCGAAGATCAGCCCGGCCTGAGCCATCGCCCCGGTGAAGACGGGGTCGCTCTGGGTGCCCAGCCAGAGCGGGAAGGAGAACCCGAACACGATGATCGCCGCGGTGACGCCGAGCAGCAGCTTGCGGCGTCCGATCGAATCGGCGAGCGGACCCGACAGCAGGGTGAAGATGCCGAAGAAGACCACCCCGAGGATCTGCATCAGCACGAACTGGGTGTAGCCGATACCCAGCCCGGCCGGGGACGCGGTCGCCTTCGCGGTGCCGAAGGTGAGAGTGAAACTGCTCATCAGGTAGAACAGCACGTAGGTGGCGAGCATGATGAACGTGCCGAGCACCACCTCGCGCCAATGGAACCGGAAGGTGGTGGTCAGCGGCATCTTGCGGATCGCGCCGCGCTTCTCGGCCGCGGTGAAGGCCGCGGATTCGACCAGTCGCAGCCGCACCCACATGCCGACCACGACCATCACCGCCGAGAACAGGAACGGCACCCGCCAGCCCCAGGTCAGGAACGTCTCGGACTGCAACGCGCCCGCGCTCGGCGGCAGCGCCGCGTTGATGGACAGGAAGACGCCGTTGGCAATGATGAACCCCAACGGCGCACCCACCTGCGGGAAGGTGCCGTACCAGGCGCGTTTGCCCTCGGGCGCGTTCTCGGTGGCCACCAGCGCCGCACCCGACCATTCGCCGCCGAGCGCGAAGCCCTGCGCCAGCCGTAGCACCAGCAGCATCAGCGGCGCCAGCAGGCCCGCCGACTCGAAGGTCGGCAGGATGCCGATCAGGAACGTCGCGATGCCCATGGTGAGCAGGCTGAGCACCAGGGTGGTCTTGCGTCCGCGCTTGTCACCGAGGTGTCCGAAGACGATCGCACCGATCGGGCGGGCGACCATTGCGGCGCCGAACACGCCGAAGGACGCGATCAGGGCGGTGGTCGAGTTGCCGGTCGGGAAGAACAGCTGTGGGAACACCAGCACCGCGGCGGTGGCGTAGACGTAGAAGTCGTAGAACTCGATGGTGGTGCCGACCAGGCTCGCGGTGATCACCCGCGCGGGGCTGTTGAGCGGGGCGGACGCCGACGGTGCGGATGCAGAGCGGCCCGAGGGGGTGGGGGTCATTGGCTTCTCCTTCGCAGGATGAGCCTA
>CALMIQ010000074.1 GCA_937863965.1 uncultured Micropruina sp. | reverse complement strand
CCGGTGTAGTTCACCGAGGCCATGAAGGTGACCAGTTCGCCGACGTGAACGGCGCGGCGGAACCACACCCGATCCACCGCCGCGGTGACGCAGTAATGCCGGGCGAACCGGCTGGCGCACGCATAGGCCACCTGGTCGAGCACCTTGAGCAGGTGGCCGCCATGCACGTTGCCGGCGAAGTTCGCCGTGTCCGGCGTCATCAACACGGTCTGCGAGAGCGTACGGGGCGGGAGTTCGTCCGTCGGCACAGGCGCAACTGTAGTTCCGCCGACTCCCTGCCGGTAACCGCCGGAATGTCACGAGAGCGCCGATCGTCAGCCAGCCGCGCGAGTCCCGGTGGTCAATGCCCAGCAACCCCGAGGTACTCGTTCCCGGCCCAGGAGAATCGTGCCCGGTCGTGGATCAGTCGACTCCGCTCGACCCGGCGCCCGGACGCACCAGGCCGCACTCGTAGGCGGCGACGGTCAGGTGGACCCGGGTCGACACGGCGAGCTTGCGCATCAGCCGGTTGACATGGGTCTTGACGGTGGCCTCGGAGACGACCAGGTCTGCCGCGATCTCGGTGTTCGTGGATCCGCCCGCCACCAGGCGTAGCACCTCGACCTCGCGGGCGGTCAGATCGGCGAGCGCGGCCGCGGTCCGGCGCTGACCGGGTGAGCTCAGATAGCTGTCGATCAGCCGTTCGGTGAGCCGGGCGTCCACCACCCGGTGGCCCGCGGCCACGTCGTGGATCGCCTCGGCCAGTCGGTCGGGCGTGACCGTCTTGCAGATGTAGCCGCTCGCCCCCGCGGCGAGCGCGTCACGCACGTCGTCGTCGAGGTCGAACGCGGTGAGCACCAGAACCTTGACGTCGAGACCCAGCTGGACGATCTCCCTGATCGCACGCAGGCCGTCCCAGCGGGGCATCCGCAGATCCATCAACACCACGTCGGGACCGAGTTCCCGGGTCAGGGTCACCCCGGTCCGTCCGTCGCCGGCCGTTCCGATCACATCGACACCGCGATGCTGGAGCAGGGCCGCCAGGCCGCTGCGAATGAGCTCCTCGTCGTCGACGATCAGGACGCGGGGCTTCATGTCGATCCCGGCAGCGGCAGGCGCACCGACAGCGTGAAAGCCGGCCGGTGCGTGATCTCCACGACTCCGCCGCGGGCCTGGACCCGTTCGCGGATGCCGACCAGTCCAAGACCGGCGGGCTCGCGGGGGCGGGTCGGAGCTGGACGGTTCTCGAATGCCCTACCCGCGGTGTCGGACTCACCGTCATTGACGAGACGGAGGGACAACTCGGTGGCGTTCGCCACGCAGGCAAGCCGAACGCGTCTGGTCGGGCAATGGCGCAGTGCATTGGTCAGGCCCTCTCGGACGATGGCGGCGGCCAGTCCGACCAACTCGGCCGGAACCTCGGACAGCGGCTCATCGAGCTCGACGGTCAGCCCCAACGACCGGGCTTCGCTCACGAGTGCCCGGATGGAGCCCTGCGTCTCGCCCTCCCGGGCGGCGCGGATCACCCGACCGGCCTCGGTGAGCAGGCCTCGTCCCTTGTCGCGGACGCGGGTGAGCGCTGCGCGGGCGGCCATCGGGTCACTGTCGAGCAGGTCGTCCGCGAGGTCGGCCTGAACCACCATCGCTGTCAGCGCGTGCGCGAGGTTGTCGTGCAGATCCTGGGTGATGCGTAGCCGCTCCGCGATTGCTCCGGTCTCCTGCGCACTCTCGCGCAGCAGTCGCTCCCGTTCGGCCGAGGCGGCCTGCAGCGCCGCCCGTGTGAGAGCGGCGCCCAGCGCCGCGCCACACGCCCAGGGACCGAGATAGACGATCAGGCCGAACAGGACATCCGCGCTGAATCCGGCCAAGCGCACCAGCGTCAGATACATGATGGCCATCGCCGCGACCACACTGCCCAGGCTCACCCACAACCGGTGCGTGTACTGCCCGGCGGCGAAGCAGGCCAATGCGGGTGGCAGCAGCCATGAGGCGGAGTCCAGGAAGGCCACCTGGCCGCCGATGAGGCCGCTCACGGCGGCGATCGTCGCAACGGCGATCGGCATCCAGTCCGGGTAACGCCGCCGGGCGACGAGGATTCCGGCAGCCGTCAGGTAGGCGGCGAACCATCCGTGTCCCGCCACCGTGAACTCCACCGCGGCGCAGATGGCGAACCCCGCGGGCAGCAGTGCGTCCCGCCAGCCGATGGCTGCATCGTCGGTGACCATGTCTTCCCCCATCTCCGGCAGACCCTACGCCGTGGACCGCGATGCGGCGTCAAACCCGGGGTGGACGACGGCTCGAACCGGGGCTGGACGCCACGACGGCGTCCGGGCGCTCAGAGTGAACGGGAGGAGGAACGATGATGAGTGTCGTCTCGCGACTGGCCCTGACCGCCGCCCTGCTGGGCAGCCTCGTCGCACCGGTCGTCGCTGTGTCGTACCTGCACACCCCCGAGGGCGTGGAGTACCTGGAGCAGCCCAGCATCGCGGCCTGGGTCGCCCCGGCGACCGCGCTGCTCCGGCCGCTGCTCGACGGCCTCGGGGTGGATCGGGTCTATCTGCTGGGCACGCAGGCGATGGCCGTGTCATGGCTCGCCACAGTGGTTGCGGCGCTGGCCGTGGCGCGCCGGCGGAGGCCGGCCGGGCTGGAACGCGTCTGGTGGTGGATCGCCCTGCTCGGCTACGCGTGGTTCGCGGCGGGCCTGCTCGGCTTCGGTCTTCTCGCCGGACTCCTGCCGCCGACCGATGCCGTCATGGACGGGATCTTCCTGGCCGGGATGCTGCCGGGTCTGCTGGCCAGCCTGATCGGATCCAGCCTGCTCGGAATCGGCATGCTCCGTCGTCGCGATCCCGACCGGGGCGCGGCCTGGTTGCTCGCGCTCGCCGTGCCGCTGTGGCTGTTCGCCAACCTTGTGCTGGGGCACAACTCGATCGGCCTGCTCCCGCTGATGTGGGCCTGGGCGCTGGCGAGCCGATCCGCCGTCAGGCGGCCTCGCTCGGGACCCGTCCCCGTCACTCGACCAGGTAGTCGAAGCGGACGCCGCTGGGCGGCACGGTGGGGCTGACCCGGGTGCGGTGGGCGGCCCAGACGTGCAGGGTGCCGTCGATCCAGCGGGCGGCCTGGTAGCTGCGCTGGACGATCAGGCCGCCGACGGGGACCTCCTCCTCGGGGATCAGCAGAGCGCCGTCCGGACCACCACCGAGCAGCCTGGTGACGCTGCGCACGACGCGGCGTCCGTTCACGTCCAGCACCGCACCGCGGGCCAGGGAGATCTGCTCGTCGGAGCCGGACCGGACCGGCAGCAGCGGGATCCAATGCGGCGGCGGGGACTGGGCCAGGTGATAGTCGGGCGCGACGTCCGGATCGCCGGGCGGTTCGGGGTCGCGCGCCGAGCTCAGCGGCAGCGGGGTCTGCAGCGGCGACTCCACGACCTGCTCGATCGCCCAGCCGAGGTTGGCCAACTCGTCACGGGCCAGGGTGACCTGCTCGACGACCGGACCGACCAGGGGCTGGGCCAGCCGCGGCGCGACGTACAGCAGGTTGCGGATGGTCGCCCCCTCGGGCGCCTCGGGATCGAACGGCATCGCATGCGCGAACATGCCCCATCCGCCCGCGGACGCCGTTCCCGGCGTCCCGAGCGGCCGCAGCAGGGTCCGGACGCCGAACGTGTCGGTGACCACCAGCGATCTCGACTCGACCAGGTGGCCCACCGGCAGGTCGACGCCGATGACGAACCAGTCGTTGCCGTAGCCGGACAGGGTTTCGATCATCAACACCTGGCCGAGATCGGTTTCCGCCGGCGCCAGTGCGGCCAGGTTGACCGCGCCGTCCTCGAACTCCCAGAACCGCCGGGCCGGCAGCCCGGGCGCGGTGACCGGCGCCGGCATCACGGTCCGGGCGAGCACGGCGCCGGCCTCGGCGGCGGTCGTGCCCAGGTTGACCTCGCCGTTGACGTCGAACTCGTACCAGTCGAGGGTGTCGCTGTCGTAGCGGTGCGCGGTCAGCGTCGTCTCGTCGAACGGGTCCGCGCCCCGCCGCGCCGCCAGGGACGCCGTGTACTCGAACCGCTGCGGCTGCCACGAGTCGGCCCCGGGGTCGGCGTCGGCGAACAGCGACGCGACCACCCGCAGCCAGTCGGCGCAGGCGGCCCTGACCTCGGCGGCGTCGCCGGGCGCGACGTCCACGCCGCGCGGCATCGGACGCCCGGCCAACTCGCCGCGCAGCCGCCGGCCGTCCAGGCTGCGTCCGCCGTGCAGCCGCAGGTAGCCGGCTGTCTCGGCGTCCAGGCCGGCCAGCACGTCGTCGGCGTAGTCGGGGACGGCGAACGCGGCGGCGAACCCCGACCGGTAGTCCTTCGACGTCTCCTGCTGACCGAGCAGCCGCAGGAACAGCCGTCCGGTGTCCACCCCCAACCGGACGCCGTCGGCGCCGTCCGCGGACGCCGGCAGCGGCCTCCCGGCCCGCTCGATCAGGGTCTCCAGCGGCGCGGCCAAGGCGTCGAAGCGGGGCGCCTGCAGCGCCGTGTCGGGCGGGATCGGGCCGGCGACGAACCGGGTCGGCGGGGCGGCCACCCCGCGCCAGCGGGCGATCACCGGCGTGCCGCCGTCCTGGCCGGCGAACTCGCCGACCTGCCACTGCCGGGCCAGCAGCCACAGCGGGTCGTGCACCGGCGCGGTGGCGCCCACGGTGACGTCCGGCTGCGACGGGTCGGGTTCGAGCCGGAAGAAGGTGGTGATCGAGGCCATCTCAGCCTCCCGGGCTCGGGGTCGTCGCCGGCGGCGTCAGCGTGCCGGGGTTGGTGGAGACGGCGTCGCCCTCGGCGTTGTAGGCGAGCACGGCGGCCGGCAGGTACTGCCGGATCGCCCCCAGCGCGGACGGCGGGACGGCGCGCAGGTGCGCCAGCTCGAGGGTCTCGATCAGCACCTGGTTGAGCCGGCCGAGCGTCCACGGCTCGCCGACCACCGGCGGCACCGCCAACAGGATCGCCTGCGGAGCCATCGCCTCCGGCGGATCGTAGGCGAACGCCACCCCCGTGGTCTGGACGCCGGACGGCACCACCTCGGCCCACTCGTCGACCAGCAGCCCGGCCAGCGCCCGGCCCGGCCGGACCAGCCCAGCACCGACCAGCGCCAGGGACACCGCACCGTCGGCATAACTGCTTGCCGGAAGGGCATTCCAGGTCGCGCCCGGTTGATGGGGCAGTTGCGCGACGGCCAGGTCGAACGCCGGTCCACCCAGCGCCTCGGCCTCGCGCAGCGCGACCCCGGCCCGCCGCAACGGATCGCGCACCCGCTCCATCCGGGTGAACCACACCTCGGC
>CALMIQ010000073.1 GCA_937863965.1 uncultured Micropruina sp. | reverse complement strand
GTCGGGGACGATCGTCCCTGGCGGGTCACCCGCCGCCGGGGCGGGCCCGCAGCGCCCGCGGCAGGAACCGAGCGCCGACTCCGCCGGCGGCGTCGTCCGGGTTCGAGATCCGGCAGCGCGACAGCGACAGGCAGCCGCATCCGATGCACGAGTCGAGCCCGTCCCGCAGCTGCTCCAGGGCGGCGATCTGCTCGTTCAGCCGCGACCGCCAGTGGGTGGACAGCCGCTGCCAGTCGGCCTTCGTCGGCGTCCGGCCGGTCGGCAGGGTGGCGAGTTCCGCCGCGATCTCGTCCAGGGTGAGGCCGACGTTGGACGCCGCCCGGATGAAGGCGAGCCGGCGCAGCACGCCGCGTTCGTACTGCCGCCGTCCGGCGGGGCTCCGGGACGCCGAGATCAGCCCGCGTTCCTCATAGAAGCGCAGCGCCGAGGCCGCGAAACCGCTGCGGCTACTCACTTCGGTCACGCTCAGCACCGGAGGCGCGGTCACGGATCCCACCACCCTTCGATCACCGGACTTGACTTCAAGTTTACTTGAACTTGAATCATGACAGGCATGAGTGAACCCGACAACACCCGATTCCGCACCGCCCTGATCACCGGCGGCAGCGCCGGTCTCGGCCTGGAACTCGCCCGCGGACTGCTCGACAGCGGCTGGCGCGTGGTCATCGACGGCCGCGATCCCGAACGGCTGCAACGCGCCGTGGCGTCCCTCGGGCCGGGGGAGACCGGCCGGGCGGTTCCACCGCCACTGACCGCCGTCGCCGGCGACGTCGCCGACGCCGCCCACCGCGCGGCCCTGGCCGAACGGGTCGCCGCGCTGGGCCGGCTGGATCTGCTGGTGCACAACGCGAGCGCGCTCGGGCCGTCCCCACTGCGTCCGCTCGGCGCGCTCGATCCGGCCGAGTTGACCGCGCTCTGGACCACCAACGTGGTGGCCGCGAACGCCCTCAACACCCTGCTCGTGCCCACGTTGCGGACCCACGACGGGATCCTCGTGTCGATCTCGTCCGACGCCGCCGTCGAGCACTACGAGAACTGGGGCGGCTACGGGGCCAGCAAGGCCGCCCTGGATCATCTGACCCTGACCTGGTCGGCAGAGGCCGGCGTCACCGGGTACGCGGTCGACCCCGGCGACATGCGAACCGCCATGCATCAGCTGGCCTTCCCCGGCGAGGACATCAGCGACCGGCCGCTGCCGCAGACCGTCGTCCCGCGGCTGCTCGCGCTGCTCGACCAACGACCGCCGAGCGGCCGCTACCGGGCCGCCGCCTTCGCGCCCGCCCTGGCCGGAGCCCCCGCATGACGACGCAGACGGTGGCGCCGGCCCGGCCGTCGACCCGGTTCCGGGAGCCGGGCGACACCACCGCCCCGGCGCCACCGGAGTACCGCGGACTGGAGCGGGGCGAGGTGCGGCTCCTGGTCGCCACCCCGGAGCAACTCACCCACACCCGGTTCCCCCGCCTGCCCGAGCATCTCCGCGCGGGCGACCTGGTCGTGGTCAACACCTCCGCCACCGTGCCGGGCGAGATCGACGGCCACTCCTCCCGGCACGGCCCGATCGTGCTGCACGTGGCCACGCCGCTGCCGGAAGGATCCTGGGTGGTCGAGCTGCGCACCAGCCCGGACGCCGCCCGTCCGGTGCTGGACGCGCGTGCCGGCGACGAGATCGTCGCGGCGGGAGTCGTCTTCACCCTGGAGGGCGGCTACCCGGCGGAGGGCTCGGCGCCCGCGGGCGACGGCAACCGGCTGTGGCGGGCCTATCCGGCCGGGGCCGACGTCCGCGCCGCCCTGGACCGGTTCGGCCGGCCGATCAGCTACGGCTACCTGAGCCGGCACTACCCACTGGCGGCATACCAGCCGATCTTCGCGCGGCACCCGGGCAGCGCCGAGATGGCCTCCGCGGCGCGGCCGTTCACGCCGGAGCTCGTGGTCGAGCTGGTGACCAGCGGGGTGCTGCTGGCGCCGGTCACCCTGCACACCGGGGTGTCCAGCCAGGAAGCGGGCGAGCTGCCGCAGCCGGAGCGGTTCCGGGTGCCGGCGGCGACCGCCGACCTGGTCAACCACGTCCGGGACCGCGGTGGGCGGGTGGTGGCCGCCGGGACGACCGTGACCCGCGCCCTGGAGTCCGCCGTGGGCCCCGACGGGCTGGCCCGCCCGGCGCAGGGCTGGACGGAGCGACTGGTCAGCGTCGACGATCCGCCGCGGGTCGTGGACGGATTGATCACCGGCTGGCACGACCCGCACGCCTCCCACCTGCTGCTGGTCGAGTCGATCGCGGGAGCGGCGCTGACCCAGCGCGCCTACGACGCCGCGGTGGCCGGGGGCTACCTGTGGCACGAGTTCGGCGATTCGGCCCTGCTGTTGCCGCGCTGAGGACCGGCTCTGTCGGCGAAGAACGTCGCAGCCACTCCGTGCGGGGCTCGGCCGTCCGGTCGAACATCACGGGCCCGACCACCCGACGGGGGTCGCGCGTCGGGCCGCCGAAGCCTCACCATGTCCCTATGGGCGACAGCGGGGAATCGAGCCAGGATTCCGGGACGCCGGCGACCGAGCGGCCGCCGGCGGGCAGCGACCGGGCGCGGAGAGCTCGGAAGATCTGGCTGTCACCCGGCGGCATCTCGGCCATCGCGGCCGCACTCGCCGCGGTCGCAGCCCTGATCGGGCTGTTCGTGCAGCAGCGCGAGCCGGCAGCGACACCGAACCCGACCCCGGCCCCGCCGAGCGTGGGGGCGGAACCGGCACTGTTCGTCTACGGCAGTTCGATGCCCGGCATGTCCCGCTACGACGCCATCGGTCGCTACGTGATCCGCTCGGCGCGGGATACCGTGCGGGGCTCCCTCTACGACTCGGGTTTGGGCTACCCGATGGCGAAGTTCGGCGGCGACGGCCAGATCCGGGGTGTGGTGCTCTGGCTCGACCCGGCGACCGCGGAGGCGGCGCTGGCCGAGATGACCAGGGTCGAGGCGGGCCTCTTCCACCCCGTCACCGTCCGGACGGCGAGCGGGGTCAGCGCGCAGGCCTACCAGTGGATCGGGTCGACCGACGGCTTCCCCACGATCGACGCGTGGGACGGCTCGACCGCCCACTACGGCGCCCGGATCGGCTGGCCGGAGCTGAAGCCCGGCGACTGCTTCCAGGCGTTCGACGACCAGACGGTCACCACGTCCTGGTGCAAGGCGCCGCACGCACTCGAGGCGTTCCACACCGGGACACTGAAGGAGGGCGCGGCCGACCCGCGCTCGGCGGCCGAGCGGGCCTGCCGTGGTCCGTTCGCCGAGTTCGTCGGCCGGGATCCGGAGGATTCCGAGCTGGTGCTGCGGGTGTATTCCCACAGCGCCTCCGAGTCGCGGACGCCCGCCTTCCTGTGCGCCGTCGGGGCCGACGGCGAGGCAGTCGCCGGCACGCTCAGCGGGGCTGACCGGTAGACCCGTTCCAACGATGACGGAATCGATCCGGATCGGGCACTGCTACCGGTGCCCGACCTGGATCCATTCGAGCGGTCAGGGCCGGCGTCCTCCGCCGGCACCGGCCTTCGCGCCTGCTGTGCGGCGTCTGTGAGCGCTGTCCGGCGGCGGCCACGGCTGCAGGACGCGCCCCGTCCGCGGCGGCATCGCTTGGTAATCTGACGCCCGTCGCCGGGAGCCGCCCGGCCGTGGCCACAGGGGGAGCCCATGCCGGACGTCGCGGTCGGCGCCTGCACCGAGGTGGGCCACGTCCGGACGCTGAACGAGGACGCGTTCCTGAACGGCGAGCGGGTCTGGGTGGTGGCCGACGGGATGGGTGGTCATGCCGCCGGCGACGTCGCCAGCCGGCTCGCGGTGGAATCCCTGCGCGAGCTGGACGACGTCGACGAACTCAAGCCGGCCCGGGTCAACGCGGCGGTGGCAAGGGCCAACGCCGCCGTCGTCGCGCACGGCAGCTACCATCCCGAGGCCCGCGGCATGGGGACGACGGTGACCGGGCTGGCCGAGGTGATCGTCGGCGGGGTGCCGCATTGGGCGGTGTTCAACGTCGGCGATTCCCGGGTCTACCGCTACGCCGGCGGCGCGTTGCAGCGGGCCACGGTCGACCACTCCGAGGTGGAGGAGTTGCTCGCGGAGGGACTGATCGACGCGGAGCAGGCCCGCACCCATCCGGCCCGGCACATCATCACCCGTTCGGTCGGCATGCGTCCGGCCCCGTCGGTGGATCTGTGGGTGCTGCCGCAGACGCCGGGGGAGCGCTTCCTGCTCTGCTCCGACGGCCTTACCTCCGAGCTCGACGACGACGAGATCGCCGCCGTCCTGGCGGCTCATCCCAATCCGGCCCACGCCGCCGCCGCGCTGGTCGAGGCGGTGCTGGCCACGGAAGCGCGGGACAATGTCACGGTGCTGGTGGTGGACGTCCGGGGCGCCGGCGACGACGCCGGCGACGAGATCACGGTGCCGCGGAACGTGCTGGAGGGAGAACGGTGATGGGCTCGGCGGTGTACTCCTACGGACCCGGCGGCGCGCTGGCGATCTGCGGGACGCGGGTGGCGGCGCTGGTCGACCTGCCGCCGGACGCCGGCCTGGTTCCCGGCCTGTACGAACTGATCGGCGGTGATTCCGCCGGCCTGGACGAGGTGCTGGAGCTCCTGGTCAGCCCCGGGTTGCGGGCGGTGGAGCATTTCGCGCTGGCGGAGTACACCGAGGACGGCCTGCGGACGGTGGTCCGCGGCCGCTACCGGGCGCAGGCCGGCTCGTACACGATCGAGGGCCGCGGGCTGTGGACCGACCGCATCGTCCAGGCCGACGGCTATGCCCTCCTCGACCCCGGTACCGCCGGCGAGGGTGCGCTGCCGATCGCCGGGGGAGTCGTGCTGGCCGGACGCCTGCAGCGCCATCCCGGCAACGCCCCGGTGACGCCGCGGGTCGCCGCACCGGTCAGCTCGCCCGCCGAGCCGCCCGGTCATCCGGCGTCGCCGCCGCGGGTGGCCGCCGAGGACGCCCCCGCGCCGCTTCCGGCCCGGGCCCCGACACCGGCCCCGGCTCAGGCCGCCATTCCGGTTCCGGCGCCGGTTCCGGCCCCGGTGTCGGTTCCGGCCCCCGTTCCGACGGCGCCGGTCCTGGCGGTCGAGCCATCGTCCGAGGTCGGCACCGGACACACCCTCCCCACGCCGTTCACCAACCCGATCACCGATCTGCCCCCGCCACCCAGCCCGCCGTCGGCGTCCGATCAGCCCACCTTCATCGACTCGCTGCCGTGGAGTTCGCCGGCCCCGGACGACGCGTCACCCGCCGCGCCACCCGGGCCCGCCGCCGCGCCGCATCCGCCTGCCGGCGCACCGCCCGGGCCCGCAGCCGCGCCGGGCGGCGATGAGGCGTCCGAGCGGACCATCAGCCGCGATCAGCTGCCCCGGGTCGGCGCCCAGACCGTGGTGGCCGCCCGCTGCCCGGCCGGCCACCTCAGCCCCGCCTACGCCGGCACCTGCCGGGTCTGCGGCCAGCCGCTGCCGGCACAGCAGCCGGTCGAGATCCCGCGTCCGCCACTGGGGGTGTTGCGGCTGTCCAACGGGGACACGGTGGTGCTCGACCGGGGCTGCATCCTCGGCCGCAACCCACGGGTGCCGGCCGGGCACTCCGGCGAGCAGCCCAATCTGGTCAAACTGATCGACCCCGACAAGGACATCTCCGGCCAGCACCTGGAGGTGCGGCTCGAGTACTGGCACGTCGCCGTCAAGGACCTGGGGTCGACCAACGGCACCCAGGTCGTGCTGCCCGGCGAGAACCCGGTGACCCTGCGGCCCAACGATCCGGTGATGATCGAGCCCGGCAGCAAGGTGATCCTGGCCGGGGTCTTCAGTTTCACCTTCGAGGTCACTCCATGACCGTGAGCTGACCCCGTGACCGAGCCACCCGCCCCCGCAATCCCCGGTCTGAGCTTCATCCGCAAGCTCGGCGCGGGCGGCTACGCGGACGTCTACCTGTACGAGCAGGCGCTGCCGGCGCGGCGGGTCGCGGTCAAGGTGTTGCGCGACTCCGATCTGAGCCGGGGCGTCGCGCAGCGGTTCCGCAGCGAGGCCAACGCGATGGCCCAGCTCGAGCATCCGCACATCGTGCCGGTCTACGCGACCGGCAGCACCGCCGACGGCCGTCCCTACCTGGTGATGATGTACTACCCGCGCGCCAGCCTGGCCGAGCGGGTCAAGGCCGAGCGGCTGACCGTGCCCGAGGCGCTGCGGATCGGCATCCAGCTGGCCAGCGCCGTCGAGACAGCCCACCGGGCCGGCCTGCTGCACCGCGACATCAAGCCGGCCAACGTGCTGACCAGCCAGTACGGCACCCCCGGCCTGACCGACTTCGGCATTGCCGCCGAGGTGAGTGAGGCCGACGACCTCGACACCGGGGTGTCCGTGCCGTGGTCGCCGCCCGAGGTGCTCTACGTCACCGCGCCGGCCACCGCGCGCTCGGACGTCTACTCGCTGGCCGCCACCGTGTGGCACCTGCTGGTCGGCCGCTCGCCGTTCGAGCAACCCGGACGCGACAACTCCCACTACGCGCTGATGAAGCGGATCCGCGACCAGCCGGTGCCCGACACCGGCCGGCCGGACGTGCCGGCGTCGCTGGAGCGGCTGCTGAAGGCCGGCATGGCGAAGGACCCCGGCCTGCGGCCGGCCAACGCGATGGACTTCGCCCGGTCGCTGCAGGTGATCGAGCAGGAGCTGCGACTGCCACGCACCGAGATCGTGGTCGCCGAGGAGGTCGCGGGGCCGTCCGGGCCGGGCGACGGCGGCGACGAGACCCGGATGCAGGGCCCCCAGCTGCTGGCCGCGCAGACCCCGTCCGGCAACACCCCGCCGACCGAGGATCTGCGCACCCGGCGGCGGACCCCGCAGGTGCAGGGGGTGAACGCGCCCGAGGACGCCACCGTGCACCGCCCGTCCACTTCGCTCGAACACGACCTGGCCGAGTCCGAGCAGCGGACGCCGCGCCGCGGGCTGGTCTGGCTGGCCGTGCTGGTCGTGGTGGCGCTGGCCGGCGCCGGGATCTGGGTGCTGGCGGGCGGGGTCCGCCCCGAGGCGCGGCCGACGCCCAGCCCGATCCACTCCGAGCCGCCGCCCGACCCGGGCACCGCGGATCTGCCGCCGGGCAAGCCGGAGATCACCGGCGTCCGTGATGGGAGCACTGTCACCTTCCGGTGGACTTACGCGAACCCCCTTGCCAGTGACACGTTCTACTATCTGCTGAAGGAAGGGGAGCGGCCTCGCAGCGTGAAGGAGCCGTGGCTGCGGCTCACCGGTCGGGGCACGGGCGAGGTGTGCATCTGGGTGCGGGTGCATCGCGCCAGCGGGCACGACGCGTCCAGGACCTTCGAGAAGGGATGTGTGGCATGAGCGGGCTGACCGTGGACTTCCTCGGCGAGTTGTACCAGCGCGAGCCGGGCGATTCGCTGACCGTCGGACGCGAGGCGGACGTCGTCGTCGACGACGAGAACCCGTTCCTGCACCGGGTGTTCCTGATGGTCTCCGAACGCCAGGGACTGTGGTGGCTGAACAACGTCGGCTCGCAGTTGACCGCGACCGTCTCCGACGGCAAGGGCGGGCTGCAGGCCTGGCTGGCGCCCGGCGGCGCGCTGCCGCTGGTCTTCGCGCACACGGTGGTGTGGTTCACCGCCGGGTCGACCACCTACGAGTTCGACATCTACCTCGACGATTCCAGCTACGAGCCGGTGGAGTCCGTTCCGGCGTCCGACGGCACCGTCACGATCGGGCGCGTCCAGCTCACCCCCGACCAGAAGCTGCTGATCGTGGCGCTGTGCGAGAACGTGCTGCGCCGCGGCGACCGGGGCGCCGGCCACGTGCCGCAGTCGGGCGCCGCCGCGCAGCGGCTCGGCTGGACGATCACCAAGTTCAACCGCAAGCTCGACAACGTCTGCGAGAAGCTCTCAGGATTGGGTGTTCGCGGTCTGCGGGGCGGGCCGGCCAAGCTGGCGTCGTCGCGCAAGGCGCGGCTGGTCGAGTACGCGATGGCGGCCCGGATCGTCACCGCCGAGGATCTGGAG
>CALMIQ010000072.1 GCA_937863965.1 uncultured Micropruina sp. | reverse complement strand
CGCCCGCTGAAGAACGAGCCCAGACCCCACAGCACCACCGACTCCAGGGCGTGCAGGACGACCAGCCAGCCGGCGCTGAGAATCAGGCCGGCCGCGAAGCGCCAGCCGGTGATCCGGTTGAGCAGCAGCACCACGGCATGTCCGACCATCACCGAGATGCCCGCCAGCAACGCGACGCCGACCGTCAGCCAGATCGAGTACGGCTGGTCGCGGACCCAGGCGAGGGCGGCCGGGTCGAGTCGGTACGTGCGCGCGATCAACTCGAACAGCCCCGACACGTATCGCCAGAAGTCCATGCGGGCTGCTCCTCACACACCCGGGCGCGATCGGACGCCCTGGCGGCATGCTAGTGGTGCGGCCGACGTCCGTCCGGCGCTCCGGGCGAACGTGGCCACCGTCGTCCCCGGTGGGCTTCCGTGTCCGCTGCCGTCAGGTCAGGTGCGCGGCCAGCCGCAGCGCCAGTGCGGCCGTGGTGAGGCTCGGGTTCGCGGCCGGCGAGGCGGGGAAGACCGAGTTGTCGCAGGCGAACAGGTTGTCGTAGGCGAGGAACTTCAGGTCGGCGTCCACCACCCCGGTGCCGCCGGACGCCATCCGCAGCGTCCCCACCTCGTGGGCCACCCCGCCGATGGCGGCGGTCTCCAACCCCAGCCCGTCCTCGCCGAGCACCGGCTGGGCGCCGATCGCCGCGAAGAACTGTGCCGCCAGGGCGTCCGTCTCGGCGAGAACCGCGGCCGGCGGGGGCGCCGGGAAGACCGTCACCTGGACGTTGTCCGCCGGGTTCCCGGTGACGGCCACCTGATGCTGGGCGCCGAGATCCGCGTAGTGCATGAAGACGAGCTCGCCCAGCATCCAGCCGGCCCGGGCCTCGCGTTCCCGGGCGAGATGGACGGGGTTGATGTACCGGCCCTGGTTGAAGTCGGCACCGAGTTCGACGACGACCGCGAAGGGGTGGTCGGTGGGCGTCGCGCCCGGGTGCCGCAGCAGCACCTTCGCCGACTGGGCGGTGCTCGCCAGCGGTGAGCCGGGCGGCAGGGTGAAGTGCCGGTAGCGGATGGTGTGGTCGGTGATGCCCCAGCCGATCAGGCCGGACGGGTCGGCCAGTCCGCTCTGCAGCGCGATCTTCGCCGACTCGATCGTGCCGGCCGCCAGCACGACCTGGTTGGCCTGGAAGCTGCGCTGGCGGCGTCCGAGGAGGTCCCAGCCGGTCACCCCGACGACCCGGCCCGGATCGGCCGGGTCGACGTCGGCCCGCCACACGGCGAAGTTGAGGTTCACCGTCGGCAGG
>CALMIQ010000071.1 GCA_937863965.1 uncultured Micropruina sp. | reverse complement strand
CTAGCAAGGAGGACTGAGGATGCCGAGTTCGGAGGAGTTCTGGAGGAACCTGCAGCCCAACTCCGAGCGCCGGGTTCTGCGCGACGGCATCGCATTCGGTGATGGATTGAGCTCGGCGTTGCGCGCATCGAGCGTCGGTACCCGATTAGGGCGCGGTTCTGCGTTCCTGGTTCGAGCGCGCTGTGTCATAGCCGGCGAGCGCTGAGAACGAGCCCGATCCGTGGGTGGAGTTCATGTGTCGGCAGCCGCCGGGACCGCGTGACCCCGGACGATTCACTCCGAGGTCAGCTGCATGTCGGCTTCGAGCCCGACCTCAACGACCCGACCGTAGAGTCTCGAGGAGAGAGCGCACTCCCCGACGCTCAATCTTGCGCCGGTTCTGTTCGGGCGCCCTTCGAGTTCGTCGGCCAGCGGAGATCAAAGCGTCCGCATCGTCGAACAAGTCGCGGGAAAGGCGTCCGATCTGAGCGTCGTGGCGGCGGTGAGCGACCTGCTCCAAGAGCGGCAACGAGCGTGCCGCAGTCTCGGGCGAGTCGATGAGGAACGGCCACTCAGAGAGGATCTGGTCGGAGTTGGTGATGATGCTGCCCGGGTCCGGATAGGAGGCTACGCCGTAGCAGTGGAGAAGGATGCGATACGCGCAGAGCACTTCGTCTCGTTCGGAGTTCGTTGACCACGAGGCAGAGTAAGGACCCGGGTTCCATTGGACCGTCGCAGGGACGCAGGGCGCACCAAGGATCGCGAATGCGGCAGCGCGGTGATTGCCGTTGGCGTTGATGCGGAAGAAGGCACCGAGCGGCGTATCCCACCCGTCCAGATCGATATGCGCGGCCTCCCCGCCTGGGCCGAGGAGTTCCTTGAGTCCTCCCGGGTCTCCGCGCTCATGCGCGATTCGCCGGGCAAACTCGGCCAGGCCCAGCGCGGGGCTGTCGCGTGGCTCGAGTGCCTGATCTTCAATGCGGGTCCAGTCGCCTTTATCCTTGTACTTGCGGTTCGGGAAGATTCGTTGCGGGTCAACCCAAATCAGTTGGGAAGTCGGCGGATACGCGGCCGAGCGTTGGGCGCTGTCGGGTTCGTCCCAGGTTTGGTCCGAATGCGGGAAGTCCGGTTGGCCCCTGGTTGTCCATTCACATGCTGCCGCGACGAGGGGGCTGATATCGGTCGTTGCAGGGTCACCCAGGAAGCGCACCAGAAGTGTCTCGGACCCGGCTAACGTGGGCTCATTCGCAGGTAGCCAGCCGTTGCGCTGCAAGAGCCACTCGGCGCGGGCCAGTGCTTTCTCGTCGGGCGACTTATCACGGAAGAACTCGTGCCGGTCGATCATCTGCTTGCTCCTGTCCTGAACCACGTCATGAGGCGCTGCAGCCATCCGCGACGCGCCGGGACATCCGCGACTGGCAGTTCCGGCGGACGGAGATCGCACCCAGCACTAGGTGGGGCATCCTTCGCCGTTGCGTCGCTGATCTGATGGCGGTCGGCATCTTCGCGACGCGGAGCCTCGGGAGCCACCGGCGTCACACCGTGCTCCTGGTCGTCAAGGGCGGGCTCCCTGACCGAAGGCGCAGTACCTGCTGCTGGCGGAATCGCGACCACGGTGGGCAATGGGCCGGGTAGGCGGGACGCTGCTGCTCGATGACGCGCTGCACGCACCTGCTCCACGTCGTCCGGCCGCGCCCATCCCGAACCAAACTTGAAGCCTGGCTCGTTGGGCCCGTACCACCTCCGTTCGCCTTCCAGCAGTTCTCGAAGGAATTCCCGGGCGTCGTAGTTGCCAGCGCTCACGAGGGTGAGACCGTCCGTACTTCGACGCATGACTGTTGCTCCGACCCACAAGAGGACTCGACCGGAGTGCCCCGGCTCCCATGGCGTCGCTTCCTTGGTGCGGTCCTCGCGCTGCATGACTCTGATGCGCGCGGCCGGGTATCGGAAGAGTTCGCGCCCGACCCTCTTACTCGACGCGCTCTCAGGGAGCAGCCACAAGACGTTCGCACCCTTGGACTGGCGCGCGGCGGATCGACTGGCGAAAGCAGTCGGCCACCTCTGAATCTCGATCGCGACGGGTGGCGTGCTTGCGACCCAAACATCGGCGTGCGACTCGAAGTGTTCCTGAATGGCTTCGTATCCCAGCGTGTCGCACAGCATGGCGAGACGTTGCTGAAGCCACCTGTGTTCAGCAGAGGGTGATCCACCTCTCCGATCCCACCCGAAGGCATGCCCGCAGTCAGCGGTTCCCCTGCGGTTTCGAAGGAAACGTGTCCCACTCTCCCGTTCGACGGCGACCAACTCCGCTCGGCACCCGGGCGCCGGGCAGATCAGATCGCCCACAGGGAGTTTGTTCTCCCCGTGCATAAGGCTCCAGTCGTCATCGTCATAGACCCAGAGCGGGTAGCGACGGCGCACATCGCGACGCCAGGCGTGCTGCTTTGACCGCTGACTGTGATCCTCGTGAGCCATGGCCCCATCATTGCGCGGGGACCGCGACCGGCACGAGTCAGCCATCCACGCGCTGTCGGCCTGACGCCTCACGACCGATCCCGGCTATCCAATCATGTACACGAAACCGCGGCCTGAGGCCGCGATCCCCGTGACGAACTCCCGGGCGCGGTTGAAGTAGGAAAGCGCATAGCTGACGTCGTGAGTTCCGTCCGGCGCTACGGCGCCATTCGATCGGAGAGACCCGACCAGCTCCTCTTCGTCAATACTCTCCAGGTCACTCGCGATGTCCACGACGTCGGACGGGATGAGCGTCCTCATCCAAGACTCCCACCCGCAATTGTCGGTGGGATACACGGCGCCCTCGAACATTCGGTAGGCGGGACGTGTGGCTGCTCCCCACTCAGCGGGCCCGGTCGCCCGCTGTAAGAGCCACCAGGCCTTATCGAGGTAGAGCATGTCGCCTTCGGCAGTCACCTGCTTGAAGGTCGGACGTCCGATCATCGCTCCCGGCTCCATTCCCCATGCGTCCGCGAGAGGATCCCCGGGGAACATGCTCCCTGGGTCGGCGAGCGCCTGTTCGGTCAACTCAGCGTCGAACGCGTACGCGTAATATCTGATGCCCATAGGTCCACGCTGCCCCGAGTCCAGGGAGCTCGCAAGCCCGCCGGACGGAGCTGTGGAAAACCTCGATCCGCGCCGCATTTCCCTGTGGACAGCTCCGCCCGCCGCCGGAGATCCGAATGGTGGTGTGTGGGCACCGGCTGGGACGCGCCGGTGTCACGCGGGCAAGCTCGGGAGGCGGCCGGCCGGCGGCTGGCCGGGCAGATGACCGAACGGGAGTTCACCGGATGAGTTCATGTCCACATCCGCCATGGCGGCTACGACGATCTTGAAGACTTGGTCGAACTGGACGACGAAGTAGGTCCCCGAGGCCGATCAATGGGTTCCGGGAGTCCCCCGAGGCGGAGGCGGAAGGCAAGCGCGTCCGTGAGCACGCACACTGCCTCATCGCGGAAGGATGGGGTTCTCCAACTCAGGGAATCAGGCCCCTGGCCACGATCCAGCGGGCGGACAGCCCAGAGGAGAGACCGGCTAGCTGATCGAAGTCGGCGTCGTAGTGGACGACGGTCACCGGACGCCCAAGGGCGGCCGAGTAGTGGATCGCCGTCGCGGCTATCTGCAGATCACTGACGCCGACCGTGCGACCCTTGCCGGCGGCGAACAGCCCGGACTGGAGCTCCAGGGCGATTCGGCCGATCTCCGCCGTCGGCGGGAGCATCACCTTGGCCTGGGTCTCGAAACCCACGATGCGGGCATGGTCGGCGGCGTTGCGCGCCGAATAGCCTGCTTCGAGCGCGTTCGGCAGGCACGAGGCGATCTCGCCCTCGTCCAGCAATCGCTCCCACGCCGTCCGGACAATCGGCTGAGCCAACCGCTGCGTCACCGAGTTGTCGACCAGGAACAGCGCGATCACCGCTGGGCGCCTCGGATCACCTCGGCATCGGCCAGATCGTCAAGCGCGCCGCCCGCGACGAAGTCCGCATACCGAGTCAGTTCCGCACGACGCACCATCGCCTCCAGCGCCGCCGTGACAACTGCCTTCTTCGTGCCCAGACCGGACGCCTGCATCGCGCGAGCGAGCAACACATCGTCTAGGTCGATCAAGGTCTTGGTCATCGCAAACCTCCGCTGTATATACAACTTCTACACTCAGGATATCTCAACGATCCGCCCACATAGTGATGGTCGAGTTGCTCTTCCTACCGTCGGTCTACACCAAGTGCCCGGACCGCCATGGCACTGCGCCGACACCGACCGCCTCGTCACCCATCTGGAGACCCTCGTCGGGGCGGCACAGGTCGCCGCGAGCGGGCTCGGGGCGTCGGCGGCATACCTTGCGGCGGCGCTCGAGGACGCCGCTTCCGGCTGCCGCGCGGAACGGCCATGACTTCCACAGATCGATCCGTGGCGCGCCCCTGAGGCTCGTGCCGGACGCCAAAGCGGACCGCGCTCCACGGCTCCGGCGACCCGGTTCCTCGTACGCTGCGGTCATGTCCTCGCCCGAGCACCCGCATCCCGACCTGGGCCCGGCCATCGACGAGACGGTCGAGGCCCGCGGCGCCGACACCCGGCGACGCCGGCTCGAGTTCGGCCTGTTCGGCCTCGCCCTGGCGCTGCAGCTGGGTGCGATCGCGCTGCGGATGTCGGGCAGCGGCTTCGTCGAGGTGGTGGTGTCGAACCGGGTGGCGATCACCGCCTACCTGGTCGGGCTCGGGGCGATCTTCGTGCGCTACCGGGGCTGGGACACCCGCAAGGCCGACCCGCGCAACCACACCTACTACCTGCTGCTCTCCCCGCTGGCCGGGATCGCGATGGTGGCCACGGTCGGTCCCGACCGGGACTCGGGGTTCACCAATACCGCCGGCCTGGTGCCCGGGCTGATCGCCTCCAGCCTGGCCTGGGGCTGGGCGCACAACAGCCGGATGACCAAGCGTGCCGACTTCGTCGAGGCCACCGAGACCGCGCGGACGATCTTCTGGGGGTGGAGCAGCATCGCGGTGCTGTCGCTGATCGAACGCATCACCCATGAGCTGCGCGGCACCCCGTACGTCATCCCCGACCTGGTCTACTCGCTGATCTCGCTGGGCGCGTTCCTGATCCTGGTGTCCACCGGCTACACCCAGTACATCCGCGCCCAGGAGCAGATGCAGCACGGCGTCCATCGCGCGCAACGGCGACGCCGCAAGGGCGAACGCCGGTCTCGGCGGCTGCTGGCCCGGACCGGTCGGCAACCTCATGAGCCGGCGTAGCGGGCGGCCATCCCGGTGCGTACGATCGGCGGGTGCAGACCGTGATCCGCCGCTGGCGTCTGGCCGTCCTGCTGCTCGTCGGCCTGCTGGTCAGCGGTTGCTCGCTGACCTTCCAGTTCGTCGGCGACGATGACGACGCAACAGCCGACCATCCTGACGACGACGCCTGGGTCATGGTCGTCTTCGAGACCAGGAACAGCTCGGCCGCGGAACTGATGGCCGCCCTGGAATCCACGGAGTATCGCGCGGCCGGGGGCCTGGAACTGGCCGGTCTCGGCACCATCGACGGCAACGATGTGGGCGAGGACGGCTACGAGCTGTACTTCGTCGGAACGGACGCCGCCGCGATGTGGAAGGTCCTCGAGCCCATCTTTGCGCGGGCCCCGGCCAGCTGGGATCGGGTGGAACTTCTCAAGGGCCTCGAGGACCCACGGCCCACCGTGATCCGCCGCTGAGCGCACCGCGCCGATCTGGATCGATTCGGATCGGGCTCGGCTCAGGCCCCGGCGTAGAAGGCGCGCATGCCCGCGGCGAGCCAGCCGGGGTCGCGGACGCCGCACAACTCGCGCGCCGAATGCATGCTGAGCAGCGGGATGCCGACGTCCACAGTCCGGATGCCCAGCCGGGTGGCCGACAGCGGGCCGATCGTGGAGCCGCACGGCACGGCGTTGTTGGAGACGAAGTCCTGGGTGGGGACGCCGGCCTCGGCGCAGGCCCGTCGCCAGATCGCCTCGCCCATGGCGTCCGTGGCGTAGCGCTGGTTGGCGTTGAATTTGATCAGCGGGCCGGCGTTCGGCAGCGGCCGGTGATCCGGGTCGTGCAGCTGCGGGTAGTTGGGGTGGACGGCGTGTCCGGCGTCCGCCGAGACCAGCACCGAACGGGCCCGCGCTGCGGCCGCCGTCTGGGCGTCCCAGCCGAGCACGTCGGCGATCCGGCCGAGCACGGACTCCAGCAGCGGCCCGCTGGCGCCGGTGGCGCTGGCCGAGCCCACCTCCTCGTGATCGAAGCAGGCCAGCATGGTGATCGCGGCCGGATCGGTGACCGCGGCGATCGCGGTCAGCCCGGCATGGACGCTGGCCAGGTCGTCCAGCCGCGGCGAGGCGAACAGCTCGGCGTCCAGGCCGAAGGTGGCCGGCGGCTCGGTGACGAAGGCGACCAGATCGTGGCCCAGCACGTCGCCGGGGTCGAGCCCGGCGAGGTCGGCGACGACGGCCAGCAGGTCGGCCTCGGGGTGTCCGACCGCGAACACCGGATGGAGGTGTTGCTGCCGGTCGAGGACCAGCTTCTCGTGCACGCTGCGATCGAGGTGCGGCGCCACCTGCGGAATCCGCAGCAGCGGCCCGGTGGCGACCAGAACGGTCTCACCGGCGCCGGTGACCAGGCGTCCGGCCAGGCCGAACTCGCGATCGAGCCACGAGTTGGGCAGCGGACCGCCGTAGACCTCCATGCCGGCCTGCTGCCAGCCCAGGAAGGACGAGGTCGGCCGCGGCTTCAGTTTGAAACCCGGCGAGTCGGTGTGCGCGCCGACGATGCGGAAGGCGGCGTCGACCGGTCGTCCCGGGATCCGCCAGGCGATCACCGAACCGTCGCGGACCAGCACGTAGCCGCCCGGACGCACCCCGAACGGCGCCGTCTCGCTCACCTCGACGAAGCCCGCGTCCACCAACCGGTCGGCGGTGGCGCGGGCGGCGTGGAACGACGATGGGCTGGCCGTGACGAACGATGCCAGCCCATCGAGGTGCGACGCCATGGCGCGCGCCTCCGCTACTTCTGGTCGGTGCGGCCCCACTTGGGCTTCTCGCCGTGCCGCTTCAGCACGCCCTCGGCGGTGTAGCCCTCATCGGACTGCTTGGGGTCCTCGGTGTCATAGCCCTTCTCGTCACCGGGTTGCTCGGGTGCCACCCGGTAGGCGTTGGGCTTGCTCTCGGACTGCTCCGGATTGCCGCTCATCTCGACTCCTTGGTTGTTCCTGGTCGTCCAATCGCGTCGTTCCTCGTGGTGTCCGACCGGACGCCCCGATGCGCTCCTACCGGGCAGCTTAGCTCCGCCAAACCCCATCCAACAGGCGCAAATGGGGGCAGCGGCCGAGTCGGTCACCGGTTTTGTCGGAGGTGCCCGGCAAGATCGTCGGCATGGAGATGGTTGTCCTGGCCCTGATCGCCGCGGCCCTGGGCGCCCTGCTCGGCGGGCTCACCACCCGGGCGGTGTCGTTGGCCCGGCAGGGTGCCGACGAGGCGGGCCGCGACGCGGCCGCCGCGGCCGCACGCACCGAGGTCGCCGAGGCCAGGCGTGAGGCCGCCGATGCCCGTGCCGAGGCGTCCGGCGCCCGCGCCGAACTGGCCCGGGCCGGAACCGACGTCGAACGCGCCCGGGTCGAGGCCGCGCAGGCGCGCGCCGGGGCGTCCGCCGCGCTGGCCGAGGCGGCCGAGGTGTCGGCGAACCTGGCCGCGGCGCTCGCGCAGCGCGACGCGGCCGTGCAGCGCGCCGACGAACTGGCCGCCGACCGCGAGTCGTTGATCGCGCAGTTCAAGGTGCTGTCCACCGAGACGCTCGAACGCCAAGGCCGGGTCGCCGACGACAACGCCGAGAAGCGGCTGCGGGCCACCGAACTGCTGCTCAAGCCCGTGCACGAGACGCTGGAGGCGTTCCGCACCCGACTGGGCGAGGTCGAGCAGCAGCGCGCCGTGATGACCAACGAGCTCGCCAACCAGGTGCGCAACGTGCAGGCCACCGGCGAGCAGTTGCGGCTCGAGACCAGGGCGCTGGTCACCGCGCTGCGTAAGCCGCACGTCCGCGGCAACTGGGGCGAGCAGCAGCTCAAGCGGGTGGTCGAACTGGCCGGAATGGTCGAGCACTGCGATTTCGTCGCCCAGCAGACCACCAGCACCACCGCCGAGACGGTCATCCGGCCCGACCTGAAGGTGCTGCTCGACGGCGACCGCTTCGTCTGGGTCGACTCCAAGGTGCC
Organism: uncultured Micropruina sp.; assembly: GCA_937863965.1. Classification (GTDB taxonomy): domain Bacteria; phylum Actinomycetota; class Actinomycetes; order Propionibacteriales; family Propionibacteriaceae; genus Micropruina. The sequence goes on along the minus strand of CALMIQ010000071.1, from coordinate 1,877 downwards.
CCTGGCCGCCTTCCTGGACGCCAACGAGACCGACGACGAGCGCGTCCACGACGACGCCATGAGGGCCTTCTCGCGGAACGTGCGCACCCACGTCGATCAGCTGTCGGGGAAGGCCTACTTCAAGTCCGACCTCGGCACGCCCGAGTTCGTGGTGATGTTCATGCCGAGCGAGGCGCTGGCCGCCGAGGCGCTGAGCCGGCAGCCCGATCTGCACGAGTACGCCGCGCAGCGGAACGTGATCCTGGCCACCCCGACCACGCTGATCGCGCTGCTCCGGGCGGTCGCCTACGGGTGGAAGCAGGCCGCCCTGGCCGAGTCCGCCGCGCAGGTGTCCGAGTTGGCCCGTGAGCTGTACGACCGGCTGGGCACCCTCGGCGGCTACTTCGACAAGGTCGGACGGGCGCTCAACTCGTCGGTGACGGCGTACAACCAGGCGGTCGGCTCCATCGAGGGCCGGGTGTTCCCGACCGCCCGCAAGCTGCGTGACCTGCACGTCACCGACAAGGAGCTGGCCACGGTGAACGCCGTCGACGCGGCCGTCCGCCCGCTGACCGCGTCCGAGCTGGTCGAGGACGCCGTCCAGGTCACGCCGCTGATCGGCGCGCGGGCCCATGACCCCGAGGACCTGACCCGGCCCCAGCCGGCACTGGACGAGTTGGTCGCCGAGCACACGCCGGCCGACCCCGCGTCTCGGCGTCGGCGCAGCGCGGGCTGATCCGCCGGCCGAGGGCGACAATGGGGCCCATGAGCGTCACCGCGCAGGGCAGTACCTCTGGAGTCGGCACGGCCCAGGGCAGCACCACCGCGATCATCTCGGCGCAGAGCGTCGAAGAGGCGGCGGGCCGGCTGGCGGGCGTGATCATCGAAACCCCGCTGCAGTTCAACAAGCGGCTCTCGGACGCCACCGGCGCGCAGGTCTGGCTGAAGCGGGAAGATCTGCAGCCGGTCCGCTCGTACAAGCTGCGCGGCGCCTACAACCTGATCTGCCAGCTCGACGGCGCCGAGCGCGCCGCCGGGGTCGTCTGCGCCAGCGCCGGCAACCACGGCCAGGGCGTCGCGTTCGCCTGCGCCCGGCTGGGCATCAGCGGCACGATCGTCGTCCCCTCGACCACGCCGCGGCAGAAGCGGCAGCGGATGCGCCAGCTCGGCGCGGGTTGGATCGAGCTGATCGTGCACGGCGACACCTACGACGAGGCCGCCGCCCGCGCCGACGAGATCGTCGCCACCCAGGGCCGCACGATGGTGCCGGCCTTCGACGACGTCCGGACCATCGCGGGTCAGGGCACGGTGGCGGCCGAGATCGTCCGGCAGCTCGGCCGCGCCCCCGACACCCTGATCGTGCCGGTGGGTGGCGGCGGGATGATCGGCGGCTGCCTGACCTGGCTGGCCGAGCGGCATCCGGGCACGAAGGTGGTGGGTGCCGAGCCGTCCGGGGCGGCGTCCATGGCGGCCGCGCTGGAGGCCGGACGCCCGCGCGCCCTGCCGAAGCTGGACACCTTCGTCGACGGCGCCGCGGTCCGCCGGGTCGGTGAGCTGACCTTCGACGTCGCCCGGCGGCTCAAGCCGCACATGTTCTCGGTGCCCGAGGGCCGGATCTGTTCGGAGATGCTGGAGCTGTACCAGACCGACGGCATCATCGCCGAACCGGCGGGTGCGCTGGCCACCGCCGCCCTGGGCATCTACAAGCCGTCGGCCGGCCGGGTGGTGGTCGCCGTCGTCTCCGGGGGCAACAACGACCTGTCCCGCTATGCCGAGATCGTCGAACGCGCGCTGGTCTACGAGGGCCGCAAGCACTACTTCCTGGTGAACTTCCCGCAGGAGCCGGGCGCCCTGCGACGCTTCCTGGACGACGTGCTCGGCCCCGACGACGACATCAC
>CALMIQ010000070.1 GCA_937863965.1 uncultured Micropruina sp. | reverse complement strand
GCGCTCGACGTGGTGTTGCGCGGCGGCGAACTGGACGCCGACGAGGCCAAACGCCTGCTCACCTCCCCGCTGGTGGGCCTGGACGCGGTCGGCTTGCGTTCCCTGGGGCGGCTGCTGTTGGAGGTCGAGCGGGCCGAGACCGGCTCGGTGCTGGTGTCCCGCAGTCCGGCACAGCTGATCGCCGACGCGGTCGCCGAGCCGGAACGGCTGACCGCGGTGGCCGCGACGCCCGAGACCGGCGCGGTCCGGGGGCTGGCTGCGTTGTTGGCGCGGGCGGCCGAGACGCTCGCCCAGGCCGGCAGCGGGGCGGCGGAGGTGTTGTGGACGCTGTGGTCGGGCACGGACTGGCCGCAGCGGCTGCGGGCGGTCAGCCTGGCCGGTGGCGAGGGCGGGCGGCGCGCCGATCGCGATCTGGACGCCGTGATCGCCCTGTTCGCTGCGGCGAATGCGACCGAGCAGCCGGCGGGGCCGAGCGGCGTCCGGGGGTTCCTGGCCGAGGTGGCGGCGCAGGAGATCCCGGCCGACACCACCCGCGAGGCCGAGGTGCACGGACGCGGCGTCCGGCTGTTGACCGCACACCGGGCGAAGGGCCTGGAGTGGCCGGTGGTCGTGGTCGCCGGCGTCCAGGAGGGGTTGTGGCCCGCGCCCGGACAGGGTGCGGCGATCCTGGAGCCGTCCGAGCTGGTCAGCGACGGGCTGGTGGGCCGTCCGGATGCTCGCGAGGCGGTCGCCGACGAGCGCCGGTTGTTCCACGTCGCCTGCAGCCGGGCGACGCGCCGCCTGATCGTCACCGCGGTGCAGGGATCGGACGGCGAGGCCAACCAGCCGTCGAGGTTCCTCGCCGAGCTGGGTGTGGGGGTGACGGAGTTCCGGCCGAGCGATCGTCCGCTGACCCTGCCGGCGTTGGTCGCGCAGCTGCGGCGGCGGGCGGCCGACCCGGGCTGTTCCACTTCGCTCCGCGAGGCCGCCGCGGCTCGGCTGGCGCGGCTGGCGGCGCTGACCGACGGCCAGGGGCGCCCGCTGGCCCCGCAGGCGCGGCCGTCGACCTGGTGGGGCGTGTTGGAGCCGAGCGGCCGGCCGGGTCCGAGCACCGGCCCGGTGCGCGTCAGCCCGTCGATGCTGACCGGATTGCTCACCTGTCCGCGGCAGCACTACCTCACCCGGCAGGTGAAGGCCGATCCGCCGCGGAACGCCGCCGCCAACCTCGGTTCGGTGATCCATGTGCTGGCCGAGCATGCCCGCAACTCGGGTCTCGGCTTCGATGAGCTGACCGCGAAGCTCGACGAGGTCTGGGACGAGTTGCCGTTCGCCACCGCTTGGCTGTCGGTCTCCGAACGCGACCAGGCCGAGGCGGCGCTGACCCGCTTCCTGAACTGGTCGGACGCCAACGCCGGCACCGAGGTGCTCGGCGTCGAGGTCGGCTTCGACGCCGAGGTGGAGGTGGACGGCACCGCCGTCCGGCTGGTCGGGGTGGTCGATCGGCTGGAGCGTGCCGCCGACGGTCGGCTCCGGGTCGTCGACTTCAAGACCGGCAAGCGGGCGCCGACCGCGCAGTCGGTGGCCTCCCACGAACAGTTGGGGGTCTATCAGTTGGCGATCGAGGCCGGCGGCTTCGCGCACCTGGCCGGGGCGGGGGCGTCCAGTGCGGGCGGTGCCCTGGTGTATCTGCGGGTTCCGGGCGGCAGCGACCTGGACGACTACCCGAAGGAGTTCCACCAGGCGGCGTTGTCCGAGCGTCCGCATCTGGCCGACGACGACGCCGGCCATGCGAGCTGGGTGCATGAGCGGTTGTTCCGCGCGGTGACGATCGTGCGTGAGGGGCGCTATCCGGCGACGCCCGGGCCGGGTTGCACCTGGTGCCCGTTCGCGTCCAGCTGCCCGGCGAAGCCGGCCGGCCGGCAGGTGGTGGCATGACGGGCGGCCTCCGGACGCCCGAGGAGTTGTGCGACGTTCTCGGCCTGCCGTTCTCCGAGCAGCAGCTGGCCGCGATCACCGCGCCGCTGGAGCCCGGCGTGATCATCGCCGGCGCCGGGTCGGGCAAGACCACGGTGATGGCGGCCCGGGTGGTCTGGCTGGTGGGCAGCGGGCAGCTTGCGCCCGAGCAGGTGCTGGGCCTGACCTTCACCCGGAAGGCGGCCGCCGAGTTGTCGGCGCGGGTCCGCGCGGCGCTGCAGCGGGCCGGCGTGATCGACGACGCGGGGGTCGATGAGGCGGGGGAGCAGCTGGTGCTCACCTACGACGCGTTCGCCGCCCGGCTGGTCGCCGAGCACGGGCTGCGGATCGGCGTGGAGAGCGACCCGGTGATGATCACCGGCGCCTCCCGCTACCGGCTGGCCGCCCGGGTGGTCACCAACGCCGCCGGACCGTTCGAACAGCTCGCGTCGTTCACCCCGACGACGCTGACGGAACGACTGCTCAAGCTCGACTCCGACCTGACCTCGCACCTGGTCTCCGCGGACGAGGTGGGCGCGCACGCCCGCGAGTTCGCCACGGCGCTGGCCGAGGCGCCGGTGAACCGGTACCGGCGTGAGTACGCGTCGATCCGGACCGCACGGGCGATCACCGAGCAGCGGCTCGAACTGCTCGGGTTGACGAGTGCGTATGCGGAACTGAAACGCGGCCTCGGCTACGTAGAGTTCGCCGACCAGATGGCGGTGGCGGCCGAACTGGCGCGGCGGGTGCCGGCGGTGTCCGAGCTGCTCAGACGCCAGTTCCGGGTGGTGCTGCTGGACGAGTACCAGGACACCTCCTCGGCGCAGGCGGCGATGCTGCGGGCGCTGTTCTCCGGCGAGGACGTCGCGTCCGGACGCGGCCATCCGGTGACCGCGGTGGGTGATCCGCACCAGGCGATCTACGGCTGGCGCGGTGCCGCGGCCAGCAACATCCTGCAATTCGCCGAGGACTTCCCGACCGCGCAGGGTGCTCCGGCGCGCTCCTTCGCGTTGACCGTCAACCGGCGCTCGGGCCCGACGATCCTGGCGGTGGCGAACGTGCTGGCGTCCGGGCTGCACACCGACCCGGCGATGGGCGGCGGTGCCGCGGCCCTGGCGTTGACCGCCCCGGAGGGGACGCCGCCGGGCCGGGTCGAGGTGGCGAGCTTCGACACCTGGCCCGACGAGGTCGCCTTCATCGGTGAGCGGGTCGCAGCGCTGCACGGTGGCGGCCGGGTCGGATTGTGGTCCGACCTGGCGGTGCTGGTGCGCCGCAACGCCCAGATCCCGGCCCTGTACGCCGATCTGAAGGCGCGCGACGTTCCGGTCGAGATCGTCGGACTGGGCGGCCTGCTGGAGCTGCCCGAGATCGTCGAGGTGTGCTCGGTGCTCGCCCTGCTCGATGACGTCAGCGCCAACCCGGCGGCGATCCGGCTGCTCACCTCGGCCCGCTGGGCGATCGGGATCGCCGACCTGGCGCTGCTGGGACGCCGGGCGACCGAGCTCGCGGCCGTCGAGGGTCCGCGGGACGGCGACCTGGTCGACGACCTGGGCCGGGCGGTGGCGCGTACGGACGGGGTGACCCTGCCCAGCCTGCTGGAGGCGCTGCACGACCCGGGAGACCTGCCGTACAGCCCGCAGGCCCGGCGCCGGTTCGCCGTCGTCGCCGCCGAGTTGGCCGGGTTGCGGCAGCACGCCGGCGAGCCGGTGCTCGACCTGGTCAGGCGGGTGATCGCGACCCTGGGGGTGGAGGGCGAACTGGCGGCGTCCGGTTCGTCGAGTGCGCAGCTCGGGGCGTTCACCGACGCGGTCGCGGCCTACTGCGATGTGGACGGCGAGGCGTCGTTGGGCGGGCTGCTGGCCTACCTGGACGCCGAACGCGACCACGGGGTCGGCCTCGATCAGGCGGTGGCCACCGACGCCGACTCGGTGAAGCTGCTGACCGTGCACAAGGCGAAGGGCCTGGAGTGGGAGGTGGTGTTCCTGCCGGGCATGGCCGAGGGGGTCTTCCCCAACGATCGGGTGACCGAGAACTGGGTGACCAACGCGGCGGTGCTGCCGGCCGAGCTGCGCGGCGACGCGGCGGCGATCCCGCAGCTCACGGAGGCCTCCGATGCGGCGTTCAAGGAGTATGCCGCCGCCCTGAAGCAGCAGGCGCGGCACGCCGAGGACCGGCTGGCGTATGTGGCGGTGACGCGTGCCAAGCAGTTGCTGGTGGCGACGACGCATTCCTGGGAGGGCGAACTGATCAAGCCTCGGCAGCCCTCGCCGTACCTGCGAGCCATCGAGCAGCACGGGGAGGTGGTGCGCGAGGCACCCCCTGTCGCGGGCGCCAATCCGCTGGCTGGCTCGGGGGCCGCGCTGGAGTGGCCGGTGATCGGCGATCCGGAGGCCCGGGAGCGCCGCCAACTGCTGGCCGCCGACGTCGAGGCGGCGTCCGCGGTGCTCGTGCCGCTGGATCCGGTGGGGTTGAGCGCCGAGGAACGGGCGGAGGTCGCCCAATGGGACGCCGATCTCGACGCGCTGGCGCTGGCCGCCGTCGAGCAGGTGGCCCCGGGGCGTCCGGAGTATCTGTCGGTGACCGGAGTCGTCCGGCTGGCCCGCGACCCGGAGGCGTTCGTCGCGGACGCCGGGCGTCCGATGCCGCAGCGGCCGGTCGCCGCGCAGCGGCTGGGGACACGCTTCCATCGCTGGATCGAGGACCGGTTCTCGCTGGCGCCCGCCTTCGACGTGGACCCGGGCCAGGAGCCGCCCGACGATCCGCACTTCGCCCAGCTCAGCGCGGCCTTCGAGCGCGGACGGTTCGCGTCGCGGCGTCCGCTCGCCGTGGAGGTGCCGTTCAGCATGCTGGTGGCCGGCACCATCGTCCGCGGCCGGATCGACGCGGTGTTCACCACCGCCGACGGCTACCTGGTCGTCGACTGGAAGACCGGCGACGTGCACCGCGCCGACGCCGCGCAGCTGGCCATCTACCGGCAGGCCTGGGCCGAGCTGGTCGGCGTCGAGGCCGAGAAGGTGCAGGCGGCGTTCTTCGACATCCTCGCCGACCGGTTGGTGAAGCCGGTGCTGCCGCCCGAGTCCACCTGGGCGGACGCCGTGGAGCGGCTCGGCCAGAGCTGACACCGTAGTCCAGCCGCGTTGCCGTCATGTCGGTCCCACCCCGTCATCCCGGGCTTGCCCCGGGATCTCGAAGCCAGCCGAGCGCCCATTGCAGAGATCCCGGCGTGCGCCGGGATGACGGCGTGCGCCAGGTCGTAGGTTGAGAGCCATGGACTCCTGGGGCGGCGCCGGACAGCTGGATCGCTGCGAGCACCAACGGCTGGACGAGGGCTGGTTGCTCGCTCAGTGGGCCGCCCCCGACGCGCTGCTGCTCGTGGTCGACCCCGCCGGACGGCTCGACGTCGGCGACGATCTGGCCATCGCCGAGCGGCGTCCCGAGGACGCGTTCGACGCGCAGCGGCACTACCTGCTGGGACTCACCGGCGGGCGTCCGGTGTTCGTGCAGGCCGGTGAGGTCACAACCGGCGCGGGTCTGCGCGAGCTGATGCCGGTGCTGGACGGTGCCTCCCGCGAGCTGGTCGTCGCCGCCGTGGCGCTCGCCCAGTGGCACCGCACCCTGCCGCACTGCGGATCGTGTGGCGCCGCGACCGTGGTGACCACCGGCGGCATGGTGCGGCACTGCCCGGCCTGTGGCCGGGACCGCTTCCCGCGCAGTGATCCCGCGATCATCGTCGCCGTCCTGGACGCCGACGACCGCCTGCTGCTCGGACATCAGGCGGTGTGGGCACCCGGTCGGATGTCGATCCTGGCCGGCTTCGTCACGGCAGGGGAGTCCCTGGAGCAGGCGGTGCACCGCGAGGTGGCCGAGGAGACCGGGCTGGTGCTGTCGGCCGTCCGGTATGTGGCGAGCCAGCCGTGGCCCTTTCCGCGCTCCCTGATGCTCGGCTTCGTAGCCCGGGCCGCCGGTACCGAGATCGAGGTGGACGGCGTCGAGATCGAATACGCCCGCTGGTTCACCCGGGATGAACTGACCGCGGCCGTGGACGCCGGCGAGGTCGTCCTCCCCGGTGAGGCGTCCATCGCGCACCGGTTGATCGCCGACTGGCGGGCGGGAACGTCGGTGAGCCTGGAGGCATGAGCGTCGGCTCCCCACCAACTCCTCGTGGGCCTGACTCGAGGGAGTGAAGAAGAGCATTCGTCGAACGGCCCAAGGCCGTGGCAACGAGCGCCGCCCGCGCGGAAACCACGGGCGTCCGATGCTCGACCGGGTGTGCAGAGTTCGCGCGGCGTGCCGCGGCTCGGGCACGTCGGCGTGGATCAGTCGGCGAAGGGGGGCTCGATGCCCCACAGGCCCGAGCCCTTGCGATTGGCACCGGTGCTCGCTTCGCATGCGGCCGCGTCGGAGGCCGTGCCGACGGCTGCGCTGTCGACTGTGCGATACACCACCCGGTCGCCCACCAGAGTGCCGCCGTAGCGCCCGTCACGATCGAACACCTTCCCGTTCTGCACTTGCCCGAGGTAGCGTCCCGAACGCGAGTGAAGGTTGTTGCCGAGCCGCTGCAGCAGGCGGCCGCTCCTGGTGTACAGATCATCCATGCCCTCATTGACGCACCCCAGGGGGCTTCCACCTAATCCGGCCCGTCACAACGTCCCTGAGTTGCCCATGTACACGGCCAAGGTCGGTCTTCCCGCTGCCGGCAAGAGTCGCAACCAGGGCCGCGCGCGGTCCGTGCCGACCAGCAAGCCACCGAAGCGGATCTGCGCCGGATCGGCTCGACCGGCGGCCGCTGGACGCCGGCTGGCGCATCCACCGGCGGTCGAGGGTCAGATCCTCGACGAGGACGGCAAAGTCCTCGCCACCTGCGGAGCTCGAGTCAGCGCGTGGCGACGGATCGCCGCAGCCCCCGGGACACGGCGAGAGCCACTGTCCTCGCCACCACCGCGGGGTGCAGCAGGGTGCTGGGATGCGCTCGCATGAAGGTGACGTCGGCGAATCTCCGCGCCAACTCGACATCGGTGACCGTCGCGTCGATCAGCATGTTGGCGTAGGCCTCGGCTGCCCTGGAGACGGCAGTCCGCGGCGCACCGACATGGGGGAGTGCCAGATCGGGCACCGCGGAGGTCTGCCACGCCGCGTCGACGATCACCCGCTGCAGGTCGAAGAACGCCCGCGCCGGTCGGTCGAGGTCGGGCTCGGAGCTCAGGTATTCCGACAAGCAGGAGGCGTGCAGCGCGGCCGAACTCATTCCCTGACCGTAGATCGGGTTGAAGGACGCCGCCGCGTCACCCACCACGGCCAGCCGTGCCGGGAACCGGGTGACCGCACGGAAGTCACGACGACGACTGTCGGCCTGCCTGTAGCCGGCGATGGGTTCGAGCAGTTCCCCGCGCGTTGCCCGTGGGAAGGGCTGCGGCAGGCGATCGCAGATGGTGCGAAGCGATTCCGGCGTGCGTCCGGGCTTGTCGGAGCCGTAGCCGCCCATCATGACGATCCAGCGGCTTCCCTCCACCGCGTCGATCACGGACGGGGCCAGCCCGGGCGGCGTCCGGCCGATCCCCCAGGACGCGAAGGCGAAGGCCACCTCGGGGTCGGCCTCGTCGCGGTGGAACAGGGCGGTGGTGTAGTTGATGTCGACCCGCATGCGCTCCAGCGGAGGGGCGGGCCAGCCGGCCTGCTCCAACCAATGACCGAGACGGCTGGATCGTCCCGTGGCGTCGACCACGAAGTCGGCGGTCAGCCGGTCGCCGCTCTCCAGAATGACGCCGGCAACCCCCTGGCCAGCGATGTCCAGGCCGACCGCCCGAGATCGGACGACGGTGAGATTCGGCAGAGCGAGGGCCCTCCTCCGCAGCACCGCTTCGAGGAACGGCCGGGTCCCCATCACCATCCCCGTGCCGGGCACCGCCACCTTGAGGCGGCCGTCGTAGTAGACCCGACTGTTCCGAGGGGTCGCCCATCCCGCACCGCCGGCCAGCAGTTCGTCGGTGAATCCGTCGTACCAGCGGTCCAGCTGCACGCGTCCGGCCGGGAGCAACGTGTGCACCTGGTGAGCCTGCGGCACGCCGTGTCGGGGTGAGGCGTCGTCGACCAGCGAGTCGGGTTCGACCAGCACCACCGCGTCGAAGTGGTCGGACGACACCCGCGCCGCCAGCAGCCCCGCGATGCTGCCGCCGAGGACGACCGCGCGAGCGCCCAACGGCCCCGATCTCGGCGGACGGGTGGTGGTCCCGAGCCGGTCGAAGATCCGCGATTGCCGGCTGCGCATTGTCGGAGTCTATGCAGCGATGAGGTGGTGTTCCTGGACGTGACCGGGGAAGGGGCGGGTGGTGAAAGGGCTCTGCCCCCGGTCAGTCGCGTTCGTCGGGGCGGCCGGTGACCACGGCGAGAACGGCATCCCCGTAGGACTCCAGCTTCTTGGCGCCGACACCGCTGATCGCGAACAGTTCGTTCGAACTGGTCGGACGATGCTGCGCGATCGCGGCCAGGGTGGTGTCGGGGAAGACGACGTAGGCCGGGACGGCGGCGGCGCGCGCGGTTTCGGAGCGCCAGGTGCGGAGTCGTTCGAAGAGCTCGCGGTCGTCCGCGGTCAGCTCGTTCGCCGCGGCCGGACCCTTCGCCGTCGCGGACGCCGTCCGCTTCCGGGTCGCGCCCGCGCGCACCACCGCGTCCTCGCGCAGCGGGACGGGCCGCTCGCCGCGGAGCACCGACCAGGAGGTGTCGGTGATCTCCAGGGTGTGATGACCGTCGGAGGAGACCGCCAGGATGCCGGCGGCCAGCAGTTGGCGGACCACCGCCCGCCACTGCAGGTCGGTGAGTTCGGTGCCGATGCCGAACGTGCTCAGCTGCTCGTGCCGCCACTGCTCGACCTTGGCCGTGCGGCGGCCGTGCAGGATGTCGATCAGCTGGCCGGCGCCGAAGCGCTGATTGCGTTCCCGCTTCAGCCGCACCACGGTGGAGAGCAGCTTCTGGGCGGCGATCGTGCCGTCCCACGGCGTCGGCGGGTTCAGGCAGGTGTCGCAGTTGCCGCACGCCTGGCTGGGCTCACCGAAGTAGTCCAGCATCAGTTGGCGCCGGCAGCGCAGCGTCTCGCACAGGCCGAGCATCGCGTCGAGATGCTGCGCGAGCTGGCGCTTGTGGGTGGCGTCTCCCTCCGAACGGTCGATCATCTGGCGCTGCTGGACGACGTCCGCCAGTCCGTAGGCCATCCAGGCGGTGGCGGGCAGGCCGTCGCGCCCGGCACGTCCGGTCTCCTGGTAGTAACCCTCGATGCTGCGGGGCAGATCGAGGTGCGCGACGAACCGGACGTCGGGCTTGTCGATGCCCATGCCGAAGGCGATGGTCGCCACCATCACGATGCCGTCCTCGCGCAGGAACCGCGACTGGTTCGCCGACCGGACGCCGGCCGGCAGCCCGGCGTGGTAGGGCAGCGCCTCGATTCCCTCCTTGACCAGGGATTCCGCGGTGGCCTCGACGGATTTGCGGCTGAGGCAGTAGACGATGCCGGCGTCGCCGTCGTGCTCGGTGCGGATCAGCGCGATCAGCTGTTTCAGCGGCTGCTGCTTGGGCTCGATCCGATAGGTGATGTTCGGACGGTCGAAGCTGGACACGAACGTCCGCGCCCGCTGCAGGCCGAGCCGTTCGGCGATCTCGCGCCGGGTGGTCGGGGTGGCGGTCGCGGTCAACGCGATCCGTGGCACATCGGGCCAGCGCTGGCCGAGCACGGAGAGCTTCAGGTACTCGGGGCGGAAGTCGTGTCCCCACTGCGACACGCAATGCGCTTCGTCGATGGCGAACACCGACAGCGTGAGCCGGTCGAGGAACTCCTGCGTCCGCGGCAGGTCGAGGCGTTCCGGGGCCAGGTAGAGCAGGTCGAGTTCGCCCGCGATCGCCTGCTGCTCGGTGAGCCGTTGCAGGTCGTAGCTCTGGCTCGAGTTCAGGAACCCGGCCCGCACCCCCAGGTTCTCCAGGGCGGTCACCTGGTCGTGCATCAGCGCGATCAGCGGTGAGATCACCACACCCACGCCGGGCCGGACCATCGCCGGAATCTGGTAGCACAACGACTTGCCCCCGCCGGTGGGCATCAGCACGATCGCATCGCCACCGCCGGTGACATGGTCGATGATGGCGCCCTGCTCGCCACGGAAGTCGTCGTACCCGAAGGTGGTA
>CALMIQ010000069.1 GCA_937863965.1 uncultured Micropruina sp. | reverse complement strand
CAGGCGACGATGTCGGTGACCAGGATCGCGTCGGCGCCGACGTCCCACAGCCGGTCCATGATCTGCGGCGCCTCGGCGCGCGGGATCATCGCCCGCACCGCCACCCAGCCCGGCTTGGCCAGCGGCGACACCGTCGGCGCGTCCAGCCCGGGCGTCACCTCGCAGGCCGCGGACAGCGCGGTCTCCGGCACGTTGTAGTCGACCATGTAGTAGGTGCGGGCGGTCAGGACGCCGGTGAGCCGGCGCACCAGGCGGTCCATGTCCTGCGGGGCGGTGGCCCCGGCCCGCTGGATCAGGATCGCCTCGGAGGTCAGGATCGAATCGCCGAACAGTTCCAGCCCGGCCCGTTTCAGGGTGCTGCCGGTCTCGACCACATCGGCGACGGCGTCCGCCACCCCGAGCCGGACCGACGACTCCACCGCGCCGTCCAGCTTGATCAGCCGGGCGCTGATGCCCTTGTCATCGAGGTACTCACGGACCAGCCCCGCGTACGAGGTGGCGATCCGCTTGCCGTCGAGGTCGGCGACCGTCCAGTCGGCACCGCCGGGGGCGGCGAACCGGAACCGGGTGCCACCGAAGCCGAGGGCCAGCACCTCCTCGGCCTGCGCGGCCGAGTCGATCAGCATGTCGCGTCCGGTGATGCCCAGGTCGAGGGTGCCCTCGCCCACGTACACGGCGATGTCCCGCGGTCGCAGGTAGTAGAACTCGACGCCGTTGTCCTCGTCGAGCAGCACCAGGTCCTTGGAGTCGTGGCGCTGCCGGTAGCCCGCCTCGCGCAGCATCTCGGTGGAGGCCTCGGACAGGGAGCCCTTATTGGGGACGGCGATCTTCAACAGCGCGCGTTCGGACACTGGGTTGACTCTACTCACAGGTGCGCGTACACCTCGTCGAGGTCCAGCCCCAACGAGATCATCAGCACCTGCAGGTGGTACAGCAGCTGGCTGATCTCCAGCGCCGCGTCGTCCTTGGACTGGTACTCGGCGGCCATCCACACCTCGGCGGCCTCCTCGACGATCTTCTTGCCGATGGCATGGACGCCGGCGTCCAGGGCGCGGACGGTGCCGGAGCCCTCGGGCCGGTCCTGCGCCCGGCGTTGCAGCTCGCCGAACAGTTCTTCGAAGGTCTTGCTCACGGGCAGGCAGTCTACGGCGTCGGTACGGCATGCTGTCGGCCATGGAGTCACCCGAGGGGTCACCGGTGCGGATCGGCGAGCTCGCCGACCATGCCGACCGGGTCGCTGCCGCGGGGCTGCTGGCCCGGATCTGGGGAGTGCCGCCCGCGGAGTCACCGGTGCCCGCCGACCTGATGGCCGCGCTGACCCATGCCGGCGGCTGCGTGATCGGCGCCTGGACGCCGGACGGCACCCTGGTCGGGGTGACCATCGGATTCGCGGGCGCCCCCGGTTCGGATCGGGTGTACTCCTACATCGCCGGCGTGGCTCGGTCGGCCGCCGGGCACGGGCTGGGCCGGCGGCTGAAGCTGGCGCAACGGGAGTGGGCGCTGGCGCGCGGCGCCGCCGTCCTGACCTGGACCTACGACCCGCTGATCCGGCGCAACGGCCACTTCAACCTGAACCGGCTGGGCGGGCGGGTGACCGACTTCGTCCGGGACTACTACCCGCCGATGCTGGACGCCGTGAACGCCGGCGACCTGCCCGACCGGTTCGTCGTCGAGTGGGCGTTGACCGGCGAGCCCGGCGGGCGTCCGTTGCCGGCGGAGGCTGCCGCCGGCCCGGTGGTGCTCGGCGCGGGCGCGGAGGGTGAGCCGGAGGTGCTGCTCGACGCCGGGGCTGCGGCGGGGGTGGTCCGGGCCTGGGTGCCGTCCGATATCGAGGCGTTGCGGGCGTCCGACCCCGAACGCGGACGCCGCTGGCGGCTGGCCGCCCGTGCGGTGTTCGGCGTCCTGTTCGCCGACGGATTCCGCCCCGTCGGGGTCGATGCCGAGGGTCACTACGTCTTCGTGAGAGAGGTTTGAACGCGATGTCCGCGACCGTCGAACTGCGCCGGCTGGCGATCCCGCTGGTGCGTCCGTTCCGCACCAGCAAGGGTGTGGAGACGGTCCGGGACGTGCTGGTCGCGTCCTGGACCGACGCCGACGGGGTGACCGGCTGGGCGGAGTCGGCCGCCGACCCCGAGCCGACCTACTTCCCCGAGTACACCGACGGCGTCCGGCTCACCATCGAGCGGGTGCTGCTGCCGTTGCTGGCGGCGTCCACGGCGTCCGAACCGCTGACGACGGGGGCGTTGCGGCGGGCGTTCGCGGACGTTCCGGGCAACCAGCTGGCGCGCGGGCTGCTGGAGACCGCCGTCCTGGACGCCGAACTGCGCCGCCGCGGCATGCCCCTGGTCGACTTCCTGTGCTCGACGCGGCGTCCGATCCGGGTGGGGGTGTCGGTGGGGATACCCGGCGACCTGGACACGCTGCTGTCCTGGGTGGGCGGCTACCTGGAGGACGGCTACCGGCGGGTCAAGCTGAAGATCCAGCCCGGGTGGGATCTGGCGCCGGTGCGCGCCGTGCGGGAGGCGTTCGGCGACGACCTGCCGCTGCAGGTGGACGCCAACCAGGCCTACACCCCCGCCGACATCCCGCTGCTGAGCAGGCTGGACGCCTACGGGCTGGTGCTCATCGAGCAGCCGTTCGCCCGGCACGAGCTGCTCGGCCACGCCAGGCTCGCCGCCCGGCGCGGCACCCCGGTGTGCCTGGACGAGTCGGTGCTGTCGCTCAATGACGCGATGACCGCGATCCGGCTGGGCGCGGCCGATGTGGTCAACATCAAGCCGAGCCGCGTCGGCGGCTACGTCACCGCGCGGCAGATCCACGACGTGTGCCTCGCCAACGGCGTCGGCGTGTTCTGCGGCGGCACCCTGGAGACCGCGGTCGGCCGGGCCGCCAACCTGGCGCTGGCCACCCTCCCCGGCTTCACCCTGCCGGGCGACATCTCGGCCACCAGCAGGTACTACGCCGCCGACATCGGACCGTCCTTCGAGCTGGACGCCGACGGCTGCCTCACCGCCCCGCCCGGGCCGGGCATCGGCGTCGAGGTGGACCCGGAAGCCGTCGAGGAGTTCACCGTGGACCGGCAGGTGCTGACGCTCTGAACCACCGGGGACGGTTCTTTTCGTGCGAGTTTCGCACGTCGGGGACGGTTCTTTTCGTGCGAGTTTCGCACGTCGGGGACG
>CALMIQ010000068.1 GCA_937863965.1 uncultured Micropruina sp. | reverse complement strand
GTCGTCCGGCGTTCACGGACGCCGCTGCTGGTGCTGGTCGCCGTCGGTGCCGCCGTGGCGGGCGCACTGGCCGACGGGGTCCGTGGTGCCGTGGTGGGCTGGGTGGCGGGCAGTGTCATCGCCGTGTTCGGCTGGGTCGGGCTGCGGGCACGGGACGGCCGGCGCCGGGCAGCGATCGGTGATCAGGTGGCCCGCGGCTGCGGCGAGCTCGCCGCCCTGCTCAGGGGCGGTCGCGATCCGTTGGGTGCCCTCCGGACGGTCGCCGGCGACGCGCCGCTGTTCGCCGAAGCGGCGGCCCAGCAGCGGGTGGGCGGCGACCTGGTCACTGTCCTGCGGGAGGCGTCCCGGCGTCCGGGAGCCGAGGGATTCGCCGCACTGGCCACCGGCTGGCGGGTTGCCGAACGCACCGGTGCGGCGATGACCACCACGCTGGACGACCTCGCGGCGAGCCTGGTCGCCGAGCGGGAGTTGCGCCGCACGGTGGCCACCGAACTGGCCGCCGCGCGCCTCACCGGACGCCTGTTGGGCCTGCTGCCCGCGGTCGGCCTGGTGCTGGGCTACGCGGTGGGCGGCGACCCGCTCGGCTACCTGACCGGGTCGCCGCCCGGCCTGGCCTGTCTGGCGCTGGGTGGCAGCCTGGCGGCCGCCGGCGTGGTGTGGAGCGAGTCCCTGGCCGAGCGAGCCGGACGGTTGTCGTGAACCCCGAGGTCACGTCGGCGATCGCGGTGGGCGCCGCGGCCGCGGCGGTCTGGCTCGGCATCGCACCGCATCGCCTGCGGCCGCGCGGCGATCCTCTGTGGCACCGGGCGGCACCGTTGCTGCGCCTGATCGCCGGACGATTCCGGTCCGTGACGGTGCGGGCTCGGGACGCCCAGATCGCCCGCACGCTGCCGGCGGTCTGCACCCTGTTGGCGGTGTGCCTGGAGGCCGGCCTGCCCCTGCGCAACGCGGTGGACGCCGTCGCCGAGGCCGAGCAGGGACCGACGGCGGCCGCGCTGCGCCGGCTGGCCGCGGAGATCCGGCTGGGGGTGCCCGAGCGCGACGCCTGGACCGACCTGGGCGAGCGCCAGCCGGCGCTCGCCGGGTTGGCCCGCGAGCTGCGGCACGCGTCCGGCACCGGCGTCGCGCTGGCCCCCGTGCTGCGGCAGCACGCCCGGGAGGCCCGCGCCGCCTGCCATGCGTCCGCCCAGGCGCGGGCGCGGAGGGCCGGCGTCAGCACGGTGCTGCCCCTGACCGTCTGCTTCCTGCCGGCGTTCCTGCTGGTCGGGGTGGTCCCGGTCGTCGGCGGCGTCCTCGCCCGGCTGTTCGGCTAGTTGTCCACAGATCGTGGGAGAAATGAACACTTTCCGCCCCGGGTGCCCACGGTGAGGGTGTACCCGGTGGCAGCCGGGTCGAGAGGAGAGAAGCAGATGTCCAAGCAACTGATGGCCCGTCCCCACGACGAGCGGGGCATGACCACCGCCGAGTACGCCCTCGGCACGATCGCGGTGATCGCCCTGGTCGCCGCGGTCATCGCCTACCTCGGCGGTGACGCCTTCGACCGCCAGATCGTCGCCGTCTTCAACGAGATCACCCAGTGGATCCTGAGCTTCGTCGGGAAGTGACGGAGACCGCAGACGTGGCGGGTGGGCGCGACCCCCTGCCACGTCTGTGGCAGTCGAAGGGAGAAGTGACATGGCCGGCGAACGGGGCATGGTGAGCGTCGAGGTGGCCTTCGGGGCGCTGCTCTCGGCGGCGGTGGCGTTGGGGCTGTGCTACCTGATCGCGATCGTGATGCAACTGGGCGAACTGCAGGCGGTGGCCGGTGAGGTGGCCCGCCAGCGGGCCCGCGGCGATGTGGCCGCGGCGCAACGGGCGCAGGCCGGGGCGCCGAACGGCACCCGGGTGCGGGTCAGCGGCAGCGGCGCGGACGTCGTGGTCGAGGTCGAACTCCAGTCCCGGCCGTGGGGCGGAGTGATTCCCGCGGTGGGCCTGCGCGCCCGCGCCGTCGTCGCCCGGGAGGGGGCGTGATGAACCCCGGGGTCGTGGTCCGGCCGGGGGGCGAGGCCGGGGTGGCGACGCCGCTGGTGGTGCTGACCGTGATGGGGCTGGTCACCGTGGCGGCGGTCGGCGTCCTGGCCCTGGCGTACTCGGCCGCCGCACGCTCGGTGCGGGCGGCCGCCGATCTGGCGGCCGTCTCCGGCGCCCAGGCCCACGGCCGCGGCGACGACGCCTGCGGCGAGGTCCGCCGGGTCGCCGCCCGCAACGAGGCCGGGGTGAGCGGATGTGAGGTGACCGGCGACCTGATCGACTTCGTGGTCGAGGTCCGGGTCAACCGGCCGATCGGCTGGCGGCTGCCCGGCCTGCCCGAACGGGTGGCCGCCACCGCCTACGCGGGCAACGTGACGGGCATCCCATGACCGGGCAGCGCACCACGACCGGTCAGCCCACCCCGATCGATCAGCAGCGTCAGCACGGCCAGCGCCGAGCGCCGATCCAGCGGATGGTTGCCCGAACCGCAGCGCGGCGAGACGACGCAGCGCGGGCAGCCCTGCTCGCAGCCGCAGGCCGCGAGCAACTCCGCGGTGGCGTCCAGCCAGCGTTCCGCAAGCCGGTAGGCCTGATCGGCGAAGCCGGATCCGCCGGCCAGTCCGTCGTGGACGAACACCGTCGGCGCGCCGGTGTCGGCGTGGTGGGTGATCGACAGCCCGCCGACGTCGCCGGAGTCGCAGGGTGTGAAGCGCGGCAGCAGGCCGATCGCGGCGTGCTCGGCCGCGTGCAGCCCGCCCGCCAGATCGCGTTCCGCGAGCCCCGCCGCGTCCGGCAGCGTCCACCACAGGGCCCGGGTCCGGAAGGTGCGGGCGGGCAGGTCGAGCGGCGTGGCGTCCCACACGGTGCCGGTGGCGGCGTCGCGCCGCAGGTAGCCGGTGACCTGCGAGGTCAGCTCGACCGTGCCGGCGAACAGCGAACCGCGACCCAGCTCGCGGCGACGGTCGGTGCCGATGATCCGCACGCTGGTCTGGGTGGACGGCTGGGTGAACCATTCCGCCCTGGCCTGCCGGCACAGCGCGACCCCGGCGTCGAGGTCGTAGTCCTCCACCAGCCACTGCTCGCCCTGGTGCAGGTAGACCGCACCGGTGTGCACGGTGCGGTCGGCCGCCGCGGTGTCGACCTGGCCGATCACCCGTCCGGTCGCCGAGCAGACGATCTCCACCCCGGTGCCCGCGATCGAACGCAGGTCGATGCGGTCGACGGCCCGGGTGGGGGCGGTCCAGTACCAGGAGGCGCCGCGCCGGCGCAGCGCGCCACGGGTCGCCAGCACCTCGAGCAGCCCCGGCATCGTCGAACCGAAGAACTCCTCGTCGCCGGCGGAGACCGGCAACTCCTGGGCGGCGGCGGCCAGGTGCGCGGCGAGCACGGCCGGCTGTTCCGGGTGCAGCACGGTGGCCTCGATCGCCGTGTCGAACAACGACTCCGGGTGGTCGCACAGCCAGCTGTCCAGCGGGTCGGGCTTGGCCAGCAGCACCACGAGGGCGTCGCGTCCGTCGCGGCCGGCCCGCCCGGCCTGCTGCCACAGTGCGGCCAGCGAACCCGGGAAGCCGACGGTCAGCACGGCGTCCATGCCCGCGATGTCGACGCCGAGTTCGAGCGCGTTGGTGCAGGCCACGCCGCGCAGCCTTCCCGACGACAGCGCCCCCTCCACCTCGCGCCGGTCCGCGGCCAGATAGCCGGCCCGGTACGAGGCGATGTCCTCGGCGACGAGGCAGTGCCGGCGGGCCTGATCGGCGACCAGCTCGGCCTGCACCCGCGAGGTGGTGAAGGCCAGCGCCTGTCCGCCGGAATCCACCAGAGCGGCCAGCATGCCGGCGGCCTCGCGGTGCGGATCCTCCTCGCCCTGCCAGACCACGAAGTCGAGCGCCGGACGGCTGGAGGTGTCGTTGTCGACCGCCAGCACGTCGGTGACGCCGGCCAGCCGCTGCAGATGCCGCGCCGGGTCGGCGATCGTGCCGGACGCCGAAACGAACACCGGGTCGGAGCCGTAGTGCCGGCACAGCCGCCGCAGCCGGCGCAACACGTTGCCGACGTGGGCGCCGAACAGGCCCCGGTACCGGTGCGCCTCGTCGACGACGACGTAGCGCAGCGACCGCAGCAGCCCCTGCCAGCGTTCGTGGCCGGGCAGCACGCTGCGGTGCAGCATGTCGGGGTTGGTCAGCACGAAGGTGGCGAACTCGCGGGCGAACCGACGCTCGGCCGTCTCGGAGTCGCCGTCCAGGGTGGAAATGCGCCAGGACCCCCCACCGAGCGCGGCCGCGCGACGCGCCTGATCGTGGGCCAGTGCCTTGGTGGGCGCCAGGTAGAGCGCGGTGTGGGCCCGCGAGGCCTGGGCCCAGCGGTGCACGCCGCAGTCCCGGCCGACCACCCCGTCGGCGGTCGCGGCGATCACCGGCAACAGGTAGGCCAGCGACTTGCCCGAACCGGTGGAGGTGCTGAGGGCCACGTGCCGGCCGCCGAAGGCCGCCTCGGCGGCCAGCCGCTGGTGTTGCCACAGCGCGGCGACACCCTGCTCGGCCAGCGTGCCCCGGACGCCCGGCGAGACCCAGTCGGGGAAGGGGGCGACCACTCCCGGCCGGGCCGGACGCCGGTGGACGTGACGCACCTGCGCCCGCCCCCGCATCCACTCCGGCACCGCCATCCCCTCAGGGTGCCACGATCGGCCGACGGAATCGCCGAAGCGTGGCCCGCATCCGCTGTGGCAGGCTGCGGCTGTGCTTCCCCTCGCCGTCGCTCACGAGCTCGCCGACCGGCTGCGCGCCGCCGGCTACGACTATGAGGCGGTCGCCGAACGCCTCGGCGCGGAGGGGCTGTCCGGGCTGGCCCGCAACGCCACGATCCCCGCCGACCGGGCGCTGGCCGGCGCGGACGATCCGCAGGCCACCCTGATCCGGGCCTTCGCGTTGCAGCAGGCCGTCCCGACGGCGGCG
>CALMIQ010000067.1 GCA_937863965.1 uncultured Micropruina sp. | reverse complement strand
CTGCCCGGACGAGGCGAGACCCGCCCGGCGGCGGGGGGACGACCGCACGGACGGGTCTCGCGTTCGGGGGAGGTGGGAGCGTCCCCCGCGCTGGCGACCTCAGCGCTTCACTGAGATGTGCACGTGGTCGAGGTGGTTAGCGGTCGCGCCGCCTCGGTTCGGCATCGTGCGCCAGCGCGGGTTCTGCACGGTCCAGATCTTCTTGCGGAAGATCACGTAGTGGATCTTGAACTTCTTCGCGTTCGACTTCCTCGCGAAGTACTTGGCTATCGACCAGCCGAGCTTGGCGTTCTTCCTCCACTTCGGGATCATCACGTCGATGGCACGCCCGGCCGGATGATCTCCAGAGTACTTGCTGCCCGCGCGCCAACCACCGATGGACTTGACCTTGCGCCAGTCGTCGCGGACCTTGTTCGCAACCTTCTTGGCCTTCTTGGTGAGGCGCTTGTAGTCGTGCACCTTGGCCTTCGGGCCCGAGGGCTTCTTCGGCGGGGCGGGGGTCGCCGGTGGCGTGGTCGGCGGGGTGGGGGACGCCGTGGGCGACGGCGCGGGGGTCGGTGACGTCGAGCTGGTGGGGGTCGGCGTGGGTTCGCCGCCGGGCTCTGCGCTGGCCGGGGCCGCGGCGGCGAGGACGCTCAGGCCGACCGCCAGGGTCGTGGTGACGGAGGCGACCGATACGGAAAGGCGCTTGCTGATGATCATCGGTCCCCCCGTGTCGCTCCGTTGCGGCTCCCGCGGGCCCGCCGGCGCCGGACGCCATCACCCCCGCGGATCGTCTGAGAAACTTAACCACATTCTCAGATTCGATGCAATTTGCTCAGGTTTCCCGAGGGGAGGGTACGCAGAAGCGCCGCCCGAACGATGCGGGCGGCGCTGTGCGGGAGATCAGAGAGCGGCGGCCTGGGCGGCGATCGCCGACTTGCGGTTGGCGGCCTGGTTGCGGTGGATGACGCCCTTGGACGCCGCCTTGTCGAGCGCGCGGCAGGCGGTCTGCGCCAGGGTCTGCGCCTTCGCGGCGTCACCGGCCTCGGCAGCCTCGCGGAACTTGCGCACGTGGGTGCGCAGCGTCGACTTCACGGCCTTGTTGCGCTGACGAGCCTTCTCGTTCGTCTTGATGCGCTTCATCTGGGACTTGATGTTCGCCACAGGGCATGCCTCTTCGATAATGGGTGCTCACGATGATGCGCCCGTGCCGGGCGCGACCACTCACACTATCAAAGCGCGTTCCCGCTCACCAAAACGCGGGCGGCGCGGCCGGGTGGGCTCACCCGGGCCACTGCACCAGGAGCCGCTGTTGGGTCACGTCGGCGTGCAGCATCAGCCCCGGCGTCCGGGCCACCTGGATCACCTCGGCCAGCCCGGTCTCGCCGGGGCACAGCTCGGCGTGCCGGTTCGGCAGCGCCGTGACCAGCTCGGGCCGGAACAGCGTGCCGGGCCGGTCGTCGAACAGCGCGGCGTAGCAGATGCCGGTCTCCACGAGTTCCTGGAAGAAGTGGCTGCCGTAGGACAGCTCGGGTCGGAAGTCGCCCGCGGCGTAGGTGGTCTCCACCAGGGCGACGAACCGGTTCAGATCGGTGAAGTGGGTCGGCACCCCGAGCGAGGGCATCGACGTCCCCCAGCGGCCCGGGCCGATCAGCAGGCCGGTGCCGTCCAGGGCGCGGTTGAGGACGCCGATCCGCCGGGCCACCGCGTACCGGTCCGGCTCGCCCAGCGCCAGGTAGGCGTCCGGGCGCACCAGCACCACCCAGTCGATCGGGATCCGCGCGTTGCCGCCCATGAAGTTGCCGGTGGTGGCCAGCAGGCAGCGGTCGGGGTCGAGGTCGGGCACCCCGACCGGGCCGCCGACGCCGCGGGTCTGCAGCGGGCGGCACTGCACCAGGTTCAGCGACACCGTGCCGTCTCGCCCGGGATTGACCGTGAACTCGATGTCCACCGGATGGTCGTAGGCCTGCGCCAGCCGGGCCAGCACCGCCCGCAGCACCACCGGGAAGTCGGTGTCGCGCAGCAGGGCGCCGAAGTCCACCACCTGCGGCACCCGCCCCGCGCGGCCCAGTTCCCGCAGCCGGCGGGCTGCCGCGGCGTCCGGGCTGGCCACCAGCGACCAGTCCAGTCCGGACGCCCGCGCGCGGGCCTGCTCCAGCGGCAGGGTGGCCGGCGCGTTGGCCGCGAGATCGAGGACGTCGACCCGCCGCTGCGACCAGCGGCCGAGCTCGTCGGCCGGCGCCGGGTTGGCGCCCGGGTCGGCCAGGCTGACGATCCGGGCGTAGTCGCCGCCGGTCCGGTCGACGGCCCGGGTGCCGAGCCCGACGACGAGCCGCGCCATCCCCCGGTCGGGCAGCGAGGCGTCCCAGACGTACAGGCTGGACGAGTTCGCCACCCCCGCCGCCAGCGGGAAGAACACCTCGCCGTGCAGGTCGCCGGAGACCCGCTGCACCAGGATCGCCATCTGCTCGTCGAGATCGAGCAGGCCCCGGTCGGCGCGGTATTGCAGCGCCTGCGGACCCACCGCGCTGGCGTACACCGTCCGGACGGCGTCCTCGAAGGCGGCCAGCCGTTGCTGCGGCGTCCCCTGGTTGGCGCAGAACACGCTGTCGTACTTGCCGGCGAACGCGTTGCCGTAGTCGTCCTCGAGCAGCGAGCTGGAGCGCACGATGATCGGTGCCTGCCCGAAGTGCTCCAGCAGCTGCAGGAAGTCCTCCCGCACGCCGCGCGGGAACTCGCCGTCCGGAATCGCGTCGTGCAGCCGGGCCGCCGCGGCCCCGTCGTCCTGCCGGTGCGCCGTCCAGTCCCGCCACCAGCCGTTGGCCACCAGGAAACCGACGAAGACGTCGCTGCCGATGAAGAACGAGTCGTGCGGCTCCAGCCGTCCGGCGAATCCACCCGGCCCCAGCCCGGACGCCGGGTCGGGCTCGGCCTGCTCCAGGATCGCCCGGGCCAGTAGCACCCCCAGCGCCTTGCCGCCGATCCGGCCCGTCCCGATCAGCCGGGACGCCACCGCGAGCAGGTCGACCAGCCGGAGTTCGCGCCGGCACAGCTCCGCCATCCGTCCCCGGCCGCCGACCAGGACGCCGAGCAGCGTCTGCCGGGCCGCCTCGCGCGCGGCGTCCGAGCCGGCCGCGTCCGGATCGGCCGCGTCGGAGTCGAGGGCGTTCCAGGCGTCCTCGACCGTCCGCTGCCAGACGTCCGGCGGCTCGACGCGCCGGGCGAGCGACGAGAACAGCTGGGTGGTGGCCGCCGAGGAGGTGATCGACAGCGCCTGCCCGCCGGCCAGCCGATGCGGGAAGAACATGGTGGGGGAGTGCCGCTGCCACACCTTGAGCGGGTGCACGTACAGTGCGTCGTCGATCCGGTGCAGGTCGAGCAGCACCTGGGTGGTCTCGCGGATGCCCGCAACGGTGGCGTAGCTGTGCCGGTTCCGCAGCAGCGGGAAGTAGGCGATGGTGTCGAGCTCGAACAGGTACGGGCAGGTGGCCTTGAAGAAGTTCAGCACCATCAGGTCGGAGTGCCAGGCCCGGTGCAGATCCGTCAGCGGATCGACCACGTAGAAGCCGAGCGGCCCGATCGCGGCGAGCAGCTCGTGGGTGGCGATCGCGAACCGCTCGAAGCCGACGGAAGGGTCGAGGACGTGCACCTCGACGTCGTCCAGATCCTCCAGCAGCGGCGGCCGGACGCCGAAGCTCAGGTACACCAGCCGGCGCCCGTCGGCGCGGGCCCGGGCGACGAACGGGGCCGCCACGGCCTGGAAGTCGGCCACCGAGTCGACCTGCCAGACGACGTTGTCGCCGATCCGCAGACCGTCGATGGTGTCGTCCAGGCCGGGGATCCCGGTGCTGGCCCGCGTCATGATCCGACCGCTCGATCCGCTCAGATCACGCCCATCGCCACCATGGCGTCGGCCACCTTGATGTAGCTGGCCAGGTTGGCGCCCACCACGTAGTCGCCGGGGCTGCCGAACTCCTCGGCGGTGGACACGCACTGGTCGTGGATGTCGTACATGATCTGCTCGAGCCGTCCGGCGGTGGTCTCGAAGTCCCAGGCGTCGCGGCTGGCGTTCTGCTGCATCTCCAGGGCGCTGGTGGCCACGCCGCCCGCGTTGGACGCCTTGCCCGGCGCGAACAGCACCCCGGCGTCCCGCAGCACGCTGACCGCGGCCGGGGTGCACGGCATGTTCGCCCCCTCGGCGACCAGCGTCACGCCGTTGTCCACCAGGGTCTTGGCCTGCCGCTCGTCCACCTCGTTCTGGGTCGCGCACGGCAGCGCCACGTCGCACGGGACGTCGAAGACGGAGCCCTCGGTGAACACTCGGGCGCGGGACCCGACGGCGTCGACGTAGTCGGAGACGCGTCCGCGACGGATCTCCTTGACGTCCTTGAGCACCTCCAGGTCGATGCCGCCGGGATCGACGAGGTAGCCGGAGGAGTCCGACACCGCGATCACGGTGGCACCCAGCTCCTGGGCCTTCTCGACGGCGTAGATCGCCACGTTGCCGGAGCCGGAGACGACCACGGTGCGTCCGCCGAAGTCCTCACCGCGGACGCCGAGCATGGCGTCCGCGAAGTGCACCGTGCCGTAGCCGGTGGCCTCGGTGCGGGCCCGTGAGCCGCCCCAGCTGACGCCCTTGCCGGTGAGCACGCCGGACTCGTAGCGGTTGGTGATCCGCTTGTACTGGCCGAACAGGTAGCCGATCTCGCGGCCGCCGACTCCGATGTCGCCGGCCGGGACGTCGGTGTACTCGCCCAGGTGCCGGTACAGCTCGGTCATGAACGACTGGCAGAACCGCATCACCTCGTTGTCGGAGCGGCCCTTCGGGTCGAAGTCCGAGCCGCCCTTGCCGCCGCCGATCGGCATGCCGGTGAGGGCGTTCTTGAAGGTCTGCTCGAAGCCGAGGAATTTGATGATCGACAGGTTGACGCTGGGGTGGAACCGCAGGCCGCCCTTGTAGGGGCCGAGCGCGGAGTTGAACTCGACCCGGAAGCCGCGGTTGATCTCGACCTGGCCGTCGTCGGTGACCCACGGCACCCGGAAGATGATCTGCCGCTCGGGCTCGCAGATCCGCTGCAGGATCGACCACTGGGCGTACTCGGGACGTTCCCCGGCCAGCGGCGCGAGGCTCTGCATCACCTCGTAGACGGCCTGGTGGAACTCGGACTCACCCGGGTTGCGGGCCAGCACGATGTCGAACATGGGGCGGAAATTGGGATGCAGCGGTGCGTTCACAGTTCGGCACCCTACTGAAAGCCGCGCGGCGGCGAGCGCGTGGTGCCAGATCGCGTCGCTCCCCGGGCGCCGCGGGCGGCATCCGGGCGCGTCGCCGATCGGTAGAGTGACCCTTCGGACCAGACACAGGACAGGTGAATGAGCGGACCCCGCCCGGGCGGCACGCCCCCGGAGAGCATCCGGAACTTCTGCATCATCGCGCACATCGACCACGGCAAATCGACCCTGGCCGACCGGATGCTGCAGGCGACCGGCGTGGTCGACGCGCGGTCCATGCGGGCCCAATACCTGGACCGGATGGACATCGAGCGGGAACGCGGCATCACCATCAAGTCCCAGGCGGTCCGGATGCCGTGGAAGAGCGGCGGGAACGACTTCGTCCTGAACATGATCGACACCCCCGGTCACGTCGACTTCACCTACGAGGTGTCCCGCTCGCTGGCCGCCTGCGAGGGCGCCATCCTGTTGATCGACGCCGCCCAGGGCATCGAGGCGCAGACGCTGGCGAACCTCTATCTGGCCCTGGACGCCGACCTGCACATCATTCCGGTGCTGAACAAGATCGACCTGCCCAGCGCGCAGCCGGAGAAGTTCGCCGCCGAGATCGCCCACCTGGTCGGCTGCGAGCCCTCCGACGTGTTCCGGGTCTCGGCCAAGACCGGCGAGGGCGTCGCCGAACTGCTGGACGCCATCGTCGAGCAGATCCCGGCCCCGGTCGGCGATCCGGCCGCCCCCGCCCGGGCGCTGATCTTCGACTCGGTCTACGACACCTACCGGGGCGTGGTCACCTACG
>CALMIQ010000066.1 GCA_937863965.1 uncultured Micropruina sp. | reverse complement strand
TGGAAACCCACCGAGGGGCAACCCCGGCAGGGCGCCACAGCCCGACCCAACTGGCAGGCGCTCAAGCGCCGCATCCCCGAACTGGCCGTCACGCTCGGGCTTCGGTAGGCGGCTTCGGGAGGCGCTGATCATCGACGGTCGAGCTTGTCTGTCCTGAGGCTGTCGAAGGGTCGAGACCATCGATGACCTGCCGGTGGCAACGGGTCTCGACAAGCTCGACCAGCGTTGCAGCTCGTTGATCAGTGTTTCGTTAGCCGCCGGGTGTCGAGCGGGCCGGCCAGGGCGTGCGGTGGAACCAGGCGGCGGCGGTCTGCAGCGCTACCCGGCGGGAGGGCATGAACCAGTGGAACAGCACCCAGCGCATCAGCCAGCTGGGCCAGCCGATCAGTGGGATGCCGTGCAGTTCGCCGGCGCCGTGGCCGACGCCCAGACTGGCCGCGCGTCCCAGCCCTCGGTAGGTGAAGGGGAGTGGGGGTCGTCCGCCGACCGCCCGCGCCACGTTGGCGCCCAGGTGCTTGCCGTGGGCGATGGCCCACAGCGCGTCGGAGCGGCAGTAGTCGGCTTCGCCGGTCGGGCAGGGGACCGCGCCCACGTCCCCGCCCGCCCAGACGCCCGGGGCGACCTGCAGGAACTGGTCGGTGATCAGCCGGCGGCGCTCGTCCCGTGGCAGGTGTTCGGTGCCAGGAAGCTGCACCACGTCCTGGCCGAGGGCGGAGAGGACGGTGGCCGAGGCGATCTGGCCGCCGTCGTCGAGCGTGGCGCCCTGCGGCGTCACCGCCGCCAGCCGCTGGCGGTACAGCACGGAGATGCCGGCCTTCAGCACCTGCCGGGTGGTGTAGTCGGCCACCTTGCGGTGCAGGTCGGCCACCAGTTGGTCGTGGGAGTGGACCAGGACGACCCGCGGCAGCCCGGCCTGACGCGCCCCGGCCAGCGCTGGACGGGCGGCGACCTCGTCCTGCAGCCGTTCCAGGATGGCGCTGGCCATCTCGGTGCCGGCCAGGCCGCCGCCGGCCACCACGGCGGTGAGCAGCCGCTCCTGCTCGGTCGCGTCCGCGGTGCCCGCCCGTTCAGCGACCTCGGCGAGGTGCAGGTTGAGCGCGTGCAGGTGGCCGTCGTCCTTCACCGACCAGCCGTGCTCACGCAGCCCGGGGATCCGGTCGCGGGCGTCCCGGCTGCCGACCGCGACCACCAGGTACTGGTAGGCCACCTTCCGCTCGCCGTCCGTCGTCCGGGCCGTCACCTGCCGCTCGGTGAGATCGACCGAGGTGACCTCACCGTAGATCCGGCGCACCGCGGCCGGCACCAGCGCCGCGATCGGGACGCGGGCATGCTCGGGCAGGACGTCGCCGGTGATCACTTCGGCCGTCCAGCCGTGGAAGGCATGGTGATCCATCGCACAGACCAGCGTCAGCCGCACCGTTCCGCGGGCGAGCTGACCGCGCAGCCTGCGAGCTATCCGGCGGGTGGACCACAGACCGACGTAACCGCCACCCAGCACGACGATCTCGACGGGTTCCGGGATGCCGACCATGGTTGATTGTGACGGCACCTCCAGCACGACTGACAGGTGGAGCATTACCACCCAAGACCCGTCCCGGCCAGCACGTGAGCCCGGCGCCAGGTGTGCCGCCACCGGGGGCTCGCGCCGTCCAGTCTCAACCTGGCCTCCAGAGCCGGTCCTCTCTCTGGGGCCATCACCTGACCCGGCGGCCATGACTCCCTAGACTGGACAGTCGGGGGAAGGATTGAGGATGAGGGGAGTCGCCCAGCGACTGGTGCAGAGCGGGGCCGTCGAAGCGGAACTGATGTCCGCCGCGGTCTCGCGATTCGGCGATACCCCGAACTCGACCGGCACCTGGTCAGCAGCCGACTGGTGACCGAGACCCAGCTGGCGCAGGCGATCGCCGAGCAGACCGGCCACGCCTTCCACGACCTCACCGACGCGCAACTCGACCCCGATGTGGTCGCGCTGCTGCCGGGTCACCTGTGCCGGCGCTATCAGGCCATCCCGATCGAACGGCTGGACCGGACCGCGCTGCCCCCGCGCCGGGCGACCAGCGACATCAGCTTCGAAGGCGTCCAGCGCACCCTGGTCGTGGCGATGCTGGATCCGACCGACATCATCGCGCTGGACGACATCACCTCGATCACCGACATGGTGGTGGAGCCGGTGGTGGTGGCCCGCGACGCCCTGGCGCAGGTGTTCGAGCGCTACATCCGCTCCGACGATGAGTTGAGCGACCTCTCGGCCGTCCTCGAAGCGGACGCAGCGCAGGATCCGCTGTCGATCACCGAGAGCATCGAGGGCGGGGCGGACGCGCCCCCGGTGGTCCGGTTCGTGAACCTGCTGATCGCCCAGGGGGTGAACGACCGGGCCAGCGACATCCACATCGAGCCCGGCGAGCGGGAGCTCACCGTCCGGTTCCGGATCGACGGCGTGCTGCACGAGATGCAGCGGGCGGACCGCTCCATCCAGGACGGCATCACCTCCCGGCTGAAGATCATGGCCAACATCGACATCGCCGAGCGGCGGCGTCCCCAGGACGGACGGATCTCGCTGCACCACGAGGGCCGGCAGATCGACCTGCGGGTGGCGACGCTGCCGACGGTGTGGGGCGAGAAGATCGTGATGCGCATCCTGGACACCGCCGGGAACGCCATGACGATGGACGATCTGCAACTGTCGAAGGTGAACCGGAAGCGGTTCGAGAAGGCGATCAACCGGCCGCACGGCATGGTGCTGGTGACGGGGCCGACCGGCTCCGGCAAGTCGACAACGCTGCACACCGCGTTGCACGCGGTCTCCAGCCCGCAGGTGAACGTCATCACCATCGAGGATCCGGTCGAGTTCCGGATGCACGGGATCAGCCAGATCCAGGTCAACCCCAAGGCGGGCCTGACCTTCCAATCCGCGCTCCGCTCGGTGCTGCGGGCCGACCCCGACGTCGTGCTGGTGGGCGAGATCCGCGACCAGGAGACCGCCATCATCTCGATCGAGGCGGCGCTCACCGGCCACCTGGTGCTCTCCTCACTGCACACCAACGACGCACCCAGCGCGCTGACCCGGCTGGTCGAGATCGGCGCCGAGCCCTACCTGGTGGGGACGGCGCTCTCGGCCGCCGTCGCCCAGCGCCTGGCGCGCCGGCTCTGCCCGCGCTGTAAGCAGCCCTACCCGGCGGACGCCGAACTGCTGGGCCGGATCGGCTTCCCGATCGCCCCCGGCGAGCCGCCGCAACTGTTCCGCGCGGCCGGCTGCCAGTCGTGCTCGAACACCGGCTACCGTGGCCGGCTCGCCCTGCACGAGGTGATGGTGATCACCGAGGAGGTCGAGCACATGTTCGTCCGCAACGCCACCGGCAACGAGGTGCGCAAGCTCGCCGTCGAGCAGGGCATGATCCCCTTGCGCGACGACGGCTGGGCCAAGGTCGCCGCCGGCCTGACCACCATCGAGGAAGTGCTCCGCGTCTCGGCCTAGGGATGCGCTGATTATCGACGGTCGAGCTTGTCGAGACCATTGATGACCCGCCGGCGGCAACGGGTCTCGACCCTTCGACAAGCTCAGGGCAGGCCAAGCTCGACCAGCGTTGCGGGCGATTGATCAGTGTTTCCCTGATATGTGCCCCCGGTTTGTCAAGGGGGCGTGCTGAGGTGGCGTCCTCCTGGCTGGAGAACGCCACCTCTGTTCATGGCCCGGGCTGGTTTGGTGGCGTGTGGATCGACGCGTGGTCAGCCTGATATGCGCGGGTTGGGTACCGCAGGACGGGTTGTTCGACAAGGAGGGCGTAGCCGCTGGTCTAGGGTCGAGCGCTTGGGCTCATAGGGAAGTCGCGGGTCACCCCCGGTGTACGCGTACCGTTGCGGGCCGTGAACGATCATGGGGCCGGCTAGGGCATGGTGGCCAGGGTGTGGCACCAGCCGGCGAGTTCACGGGCGACCGCGACGTTCGCGATCACGGGCCGCTTGTGTCGGGCGTCGAAATCGAGCCAACGCTGGTGGAGTCGTTTGTTCCCCTGATGCGCGCGGGCCACGACCGGGCCGGGGGCCTGGTTCCAGCGCCGCAGCAGCGTGTTCCCGGGCCGATAGGCCGGCTTATGGTGCCACGCCGCCTCGATCAGCAGCCGCCGGGCATGGGTGTTCCCGGCCTTCGTGATCGACGTCACAGTGCGCTTGTCACCTGAGGACGCCTCCCCGGGGGTCAGGCCAAGGTACGCGCCGATCGAGACCGGGGTGAACCGGGTCCACTCAGCGACCTCGACAGCCAGCGCGAACCCGGTCAGCATGGCGATCCCACGCAGGCAGCACAACCGGTGCACCATCGGCGTGAACTCGCTGCCAGCAGCCAACTCCTCGATCTTCTCGTCGAGTTGGCGGCGGCGCGCGGCGGTGAAGATGACCTGCTCGTAGTAGGTGTCGAACGCCGCCTGGGTGCCGTACTGGTCGAACCGCAGGCCGCGCAGCCACTGTTCGTGGACAGCGTTCCACGTCGTCCCGCCGCTGTACACATGCCCGTGCCGCAGCAACAGCTTCGACAGCTGATGCCGAGCCGCCATCAGCTCGATCCGACAGTCCTCCCGAGCCCGCACCAGGTCCCGGGCGGCTTCCTCGCTCACCGACGGCACCCGCACCGACGTGATCTCGTCCATCCGCAACAGCCGCGCCAGCAACACCGCGTCCCGGGTGTCGGTCTTGACCCGGTCCCCGGCCGGACGGACGATCTTCGACGGAGCCGCGACCTCACACCGGACCCCCGCAGCGGTGAACGCCCTCGCCAGCCAGAACCCGGACCCGCCCGCCTCATACGTCACCGCGCACGGACCCGGAAGTGATGCCACCCAGCCCACCACCTCGACAGGTGACGACACCAGCCGGGCCGTCTTCGTCGCTCCACTCTGTGTATCGATCGCCGCCGCGACCACGCTACGGGCGTGCACATCCAGCCCGACACTCGTACGCTCTGTAAACACCGGGGCCTCCTACGACTGTGGATAGGCCGACCAGAACCCAGCTGTCCTGTTCGGTAACCCACGAACATGCGCAGCGAGGCCCCGGCCCGTCAACCCCTCCACCTCAAGAGGGGCTGCTCATACTGTCTAGCCCCCCGTGCCGCCCCCCCCCCCCCCCCCCCCCCCGCCCCTCGTCCCTCCCGCCCCTCGTCCCTCCCGCCCCCATCGACCGCTTCCCTTCCCGCCGAGCGCGGGACTGTCCGAAATCTGGTGTAACTGGTCTGGCCTGATCTGCCGCCCTGGAG
>CALMIQ010000065.1 GCA_937863965.1 uncultured Micropruina sp. | reverse complement strand
GCGTACTCGGCGAAGTCGCCGCGGTCGCAGCCGGCCTGCGCCAGGTAGCCGGCGATCTGCTCGTTGTTGCGGGCGATGGTGCGGGCCAGGCCGACCACGCCCCGGTCGGACTGGTACTGCGCGAACGACTGCTCCAGCAGCACCCGGGCCCGCTCCCGGCCCACCGAACCGACCAGGTTGACCGCCATGTTGTAGGTCGGCGCGAACGACGAGCGCAGCGGGTAGGTGCGCCGGGACGCCAGCCCCGCGACGGCGCGCGGGTCCATCCCGGTCTGCCACAGCACCACGGCGTGGCCCTCGACGTCGATGCCGCGGCGTCCGGCGCGTCCGGTGAGCTGGGTGTACTCCCCCGGCGTGATCTGGGCGTGGCTCTCGCCGTTGAATTTGACCAGCCGTTCCAGCACGACGCTGCGGGCCGGCATGTTGATGCCCAGCGCGAGGGTCTCGGTGGCGAACACCACCTTCACCAGGCCGCGGACGAACGCCTCCTCGACGCACTCCTTGAAGGCCGGCAGCAGCCCGGCGTGGTGGGCGGCGATGCCGTTGCGGAAGGCCGCCAGGAAGCTGCCGTAGTCGAGCGCCTCCAGGTCGGAGGGCGCCAGTCCCTCGACGTGCGCGGCCGCGATCGCCTCGAGCTCGCGGCGTTCGGCGGCGTTGGTGAGCCGCAGCCCGGAGTGCATCAGCTGGCCGACCGCGGCGTCGCAGCCGGCCCGGCTGAAGATGAAGAAGATGGCCGGCAGCAGGCCCTCGGCGTCCAGCCGCTCGACGGTGGCGTCCCGGCGCGGCACCAGCGACGACCGCGGCTGCCTCTTCTCGATGGCGCCGCGGACGCGGCGGCTACGCAGCTTGCGGGAGTCGTCGCGGACGGTGCGGGACTCCTCCTTGGCCAGCCGCAGCAACTCCGGGTTGACGTCGGCCTGGCCGGCCGGCAGCGGCGTCGCCGTAGGAGCCTCGTCGGCGAACAGGTCGTAGAGCCGGCGCCCGGCCATGACGTGCTGGAACAGCGGCACCGGACGCCGCTCGGAGACCACGATCTTCACGTCGCCCCGCACCTCGTCGAGCCAGGCGCCGAACTCCTCGGCGTTGCTGACCGTGGCCGACAGCGACACCACCTGGACGGACTCGGCCAGCCCGATGATCACCTCTTCCCAGACCGCGCCGCGGAACCGGTCGGCGAGGTAGTGCACCTCGTCCATCACCACGAAGCCGAGCGAGCGCAGGGTCGAGGAGTTGGCGTAGATCATGTTGCGCAGCACCTCGGTGGTCATCACCACCACCGGCGCCTCGCCGTTGACGGTGACGTCGCCGGTCAGCAGGCCGACGTTCTCAGGCCCGTGCCGCTCGACCAGGTCGTGGTACTTCTGGTTGCTGAGCGCCTTGATCGGGGTGGTGTAGAAGCACTTGACGCCCCGTGCCAACGCCAGGAAGACCGCGAACTCCCCCACCACCGTCTTGCCGGCGCCGGTCGGGGCGGCCACCAGGACGCCGGACCCCGCCTCGACGTGGCCGCAGGCCTCGCGCTGGTAGGCGTCCAGGGGAAAGCCGTAGCCGGCGGCGAAGGCCGTCAGCAGCGTGCCGGTGTCGGTGCTCATCGCCCGCCAACCTACCGCCCCGCTGAACCGTGGGGACGGGTTCCGCCGCTTCACGACGTTCGACCTCGTCATCCCGAGCTTGACTCGGGATCCCAGCCGACACCTGCGTTTCGCTACCGAAGATCCCGGCTTGCACCGGGATGACGTGGGTGGCGGCTCAACGGGGAGAACCGTCCCCGCGGTTCAGGCCAGGACGTGCAGCGCCTTCGCCACCGACGTCACAGTCAGCGGGACGTCGCCCAGCGCCTCGCCGTCGCCGCTGCCGATCAACCCATCGCCGTCCACGACGACCTCGGACGCCCGGAACCGCTCGACCGCCGGGTGGGTCACGAAACCGCCGGTGTACAGGCTGGGCAGCAGCCGCAGCAGCGTCGTCCGG
>CALMIQ010000064.1 GCA_937863965.1 uncultured Micropruina sp. | reverse complement strand
CCGAGGACGGCCGACAGCTGCTGGGCGACCGCCCGGGCGGTGAGGATCGGGGTCTGCCGGTTGCGCGGCACCGGGTTGAGGATGCGGTCGCACAGGGTGTCCAGCATCCGCGGCACGCCGGCCTTCACCTGGGCCGGGGTGAACGTGCGGGCGCCTTCGCGCGGCGCGCCCTTCATGCCGTAGCCGTCGCCGTCCGGCCAACGGGTGACCAGGCAGGCGTACAGCAGCGAGCCGAGGGCGCGGACGTCGGCCGCCTCGTCGCTGAACGCTTGCGGCGACGGGTCGAGCGCCGCCTCGACCAGCAACCCGACGATCCGGACGTTGCCGGCCGCCGTGATCACCACCGTGTCGGGGTTGATCCGCTCGTGGTACAGGCCGCGGCTGTGCAGCGCCGCCAGCGCCTGGGCGAGCTCCTTCACCACCCAGGCCGCCTCCACCGGCGACAGCGGGCCGCCGGTCAGCACCTGCTCGATCGAGGTGCCCGGGGTGTACTCGTAGACGATGTAGTGCTCGCCCTCGTCGAAGACCCCCGCGTCCAACACCCGCAGGAAGGCCGCGTCGGGGGCACCCGAGGCGCGCTTGGCGACGCCGATCAGTTCCGGCCCGCGCTCGTCGTCCGGAGGCAGCAGGTGCAGCAGCACCGGCCGGGAGAGCCGCTGGTCGAAGGCCAGCCAGGTGAGCGCGTTGCCACGGCGGGCCAACACCTCGTCCAGCCGGTACCGCTCGCCGAGCACCTGCCCCACCTGGACGTCGGCCACCGCGTCGTCGTCCGGCACCGCCATCGCCGGCGCATGGCCGTCCTCGGGGTCGGGGTAGTGCAGCAGCGGCTGCTCGGCGGGCGGCGTGATCGCGATGAACTGGCCGGCGCCGTCCGGATCGGTGTTCACCTGCTCGGCTTCGGGCTCGCCGGCCGGCTCGGGGTCGTCCCCCTCACCGGACGCCGCCGCGCCCTCGGACGGGACGGGCCCGATCTCTTCAGCCACCTCGTCCGACGGCGCGGAGACCACCGACGGCGGTTCCGGACGCCGGCGCAGGGCGTGCAGCACCTGGGTGGCCTCGCTGATGCCGATCCGCTTGGCGACGAAGAAGAAGGCGAGCAGGGCCACGATGGCGGCCAGCCCGAGGCCGACCAGCGTCAGCAGCGCCGACTCGAACCGGGTGAAGTACCAGGTGATCGCCCAGGCCAGCAGCGCCCCGGGGGCCGTGGCGCCGACCAATTTGGCGAGATGCCGCACCAGGTCGCCGCCGCCCAGCATGACCAGCCGCTTGCGCAGCGACAGGTGCGACAGCCAGACGCCGAGCAGGTAGGCGAGGCTGTAGGCCAGCGCCAGCCGCGGCGCGACCGTGTTCACGTCGTGCCAGGCCAGCACGAGGGCGATCGCCAGCGCCGTGTTCGCGCCCGAGATGACCACCTGCAGAAGGAACGGCGTCCGGGTGTCCTCCAGCGCGTAGAAGCCGCGCAGGTACAGGTACTGGATGGTGTACGGCACCAGGCCGATCGCGAACGCCATCAACGTCCAGGCGACGAAGTGGTAGTCGCCGGCGCCCTGACCCAGGCCGAAGCCGACCCGCGCGATCGGCTCGGCGAGCACGATCATGCCGATGGTGGCCGGCACCAGGAAGGTCACCGCCAGCCGGATCGCCCGCCGCACCTCGTCGGCGACGCCGATCAGGTCCTTCACCGCGGCCAGCCGGGACGCCTGCGGCAGCATCGCCGTCGCCAGCGACACCGTCAGCAACGAATGCGGCAGCACCCAGACCAGGTAGGCCTGGTTGTAGGCGGTGCTGCCGGCGCCCGATCCGCCGACCACCGCCGAGGTGGCCAGCCGGGTCACCACGACCTGCGCGACCAGGGTCAGCGCGACGTAGCCCATCATCCACTTGGCCAGGTGGAACGTGTGCCCCAGCCCGGTGCCCTTGAGATCCCAGCGGGGCCGGTAGTGGAAGCCGGTGCGGCGGTAGAACGGGATCAGGATCAGCGTCTGGACGACGATGCCGACGGTGGAGCCACCGCCGAGCAGCAGCGCCTGGTCGGTGGTGAACGGCGCCGAGGTGTCCACACCCTGCCCCCAGATCACCACGTACAGGCCGAGCACGCCGATCTGCACCAGGTTGTTGGCGATCGGCGCCCACATCATCGGGCCGAACGAGTCCCTGGCGTTCAGCACCTGCCCGACCAGGAAGAACGCGCCGTAGAAGAACAGCTGCGGCATGGTCAGGTAGGTGATGAAGACCAGCGACTCCCAGTGCGGCAGCGTCTGCCAGCGCGGATCGGTCCACAGGGTGAGCAACCAGGGAACGGCCAGCGCCATCAGCGCGGTGATCACGGCGAGCGCGGCCAGGAAGGCGGTGATGATCCGGTTGATGTAGGTCTGGCCGCCGTCGGAGTCGTTCTTGATCGCCCGGACGATCTGCGGCACCAGCACGGTGTTCAGGGCGCCGCCGGCGAACAGCATGTAGAGGGTGTTCGGGATCAGCGTGGCCAGGCCGAACATCTCCGCCTGCCGCGCGCCGTTGCCGAGCGCGAAGGCGAGCAGCATCGCCCGGCCGAAGCCCAGGATGCGCGACACCATCGTGCCCGAGGCCATGATCGCGGTGGCGTTCAGCAGCCGCCGCCCGGACGTGGCGGGGGTTTCCCGGCCCTCGTCGCTCAAAGCTCCTCCTCGCGTTGCTTGCGGCGCACCTGGCGGATGCGGAGTGCGGTGGTCGCCAGCAGTACGACGCCGGAGATGATCACAATGATCCACCCGATCATGCCCAGGTCGGTGACCTCGACCGCGATCCGGGTGCTGCGCCCCACCGGTTCACCGGAGGCGGTACGCAGGCTCGCGGTCACGTTCACCAGCCCGTTCGAGCTGGCTTCGGGCCGGACGTTGATGGTCTGGCTCTGCCCCGCCCCGACGGTGATCGGCGCCGAGTCGGCGATGCTGATCCGCTGCGGGTTGTCCGAGGCGAAGACGACCCGGACGACGACCGGCTCGGCGAGCCTGTTGATCACCGTCACCGGGAACTCGTTGCTGCGCGACGACATCAGCACCCGCGGGCTGGCCGCCAGGCCGACCTTGCCGGCGATCGCCGAGGCGCTGACGGCGCCGGTCACCGCCGCCGTCCAGGCACCGGCCGTGGAGTCGCCGATCCAGCCGGTGGAGACCAGCCGGCTCAGGGTGGCCGGCTCGTCCTGGGCGAGCACCGAGTCGGGCACCAGGTCGCGATAGCGGGCGAAGTCGTCGGTGAGTGTGCCGAGTTGCCGGAACTTGGACGCCGGCAGCGTGCTGGTCTTCGCCGGCAGCGTGAGGCTCGCGACGGCGCCGCCCGGGTCGTCGTCCAGCAGGTCGTCCAGTGAGGTCCGGGCGAGCCAGCGCGGGCTGGTGGCGGCGTCGGCCGCGGCGTCCTCGGGCGTGGTGATCAGCCGGGCCAGGCCGCCGCCGAGGATGGCCTCGGCGTACTGCCGCTGGGTGCGCTGCACCGGGCCGTCCTCGGTGCCGGGCCCGGCGGCGGTGGGGTTCGGCGCGAGCCGCAGCAGGGTGGAGCCGGCCGGCCCCCGGGCGACCATCGGTCCGCGTCCGGCGGTGGTGACGGCGATCGTGTCGGCCTTGGCGTCGCGCAGCCATGCCGGTGTGGTCGGGCCGGCCACGCCGCCCTGCGGCAGCACCACCAGCGGCAGGTCGTCGAGTTCGCGGACGGTGGCGGCCGCGGCGATCGAGTGGTCGAGCACCTTCGCGGCCCCGTTCTTCTCGGCACCGAGCACGTCGGGGTTGGCGAACAGGGTGCGGGCACCGTCGTCGTCGGGCAACGCCCGGAAACGTTCCAGCCAGGCCTGGGCGACCTGCTGCCCGGTTCCCGGCCGGGTGTTGCTCCCGTCGAGAACGGTGTAGCCGTCCGCCATGTCGACGACCTCGTCGATCAGGGCCGGGTCGACCAGCCAGGACATGCCCGACCGGTCGGCCAGCCCGACCAGGGTGTCCAGGCGTCCGCTCAGCTCGCCGGCGAGGCGTTCGTTGGCGAAGACGTCCGGCCGCACCTTGGTCGGCGTGGCCGAGAGCAGCACGATCGAGGTCAGCGGCAGCCGCTTCTCCGGCGGCGTGACGTAGAAGCTCCGGGCGCGGGTCAACACCTGGTAGTTGCTGGACGCGTCCGCGGTGCCGAGCACCTGGACGCCGAACAGGTAGACGCCGCCGGTGCTGGTGAAGCCGAGGTCGGTGAGGGTGCCGCGCACCGTGAACTCGGCGCTGGCGCCCGGATCGAAGGCCTGATCGGAGGCGGTGATCGAGTGGTAGTGGTCGGAGGTGCGGTATAGCAGCGCCCCCCACGGCTGGTTCTCCCCGGCCAGCACCGACCGGAAGGCGGCCGGGTCGGTGATCGGGTCGCGCGAGCGCCACAGCACGGCCCGGACGCCGAACGCGGGCTGGGCGCCGATGTTGGTCACGGTGCCGCGCAGCACGGCGGTGGTCTTCTTGCCCGATCCGGTGGTGCGGAGGCTGGTCAGTTCGACCTTCAGTTCGGGTGCGGCGGCGCGGGCCGGGGACGCCGGGACGACCAGTGTCGCGGCGACGGTGATCATCCAGGCCAGCACGAGGACGAGCTTGGCTGGCACGGCACGGATCACCGTCCCATCGTAGGGTGCGGTTCCCGCTGGGCCCGGCAGGAGGAGGCGCCCGCGGGTCAGGTGGCCGGCCGGTAGAGTGTCGCGACGTGCCCGAGCTGACCTCCACCCAGCGCGCCGCCCTGGAGCGGGTGCGCACCTCGTCGCCTGCCGTGCGGCGGATGGCGGGGTGGTTCGAACGGGCCGGGCACGAGCTGTACCTGGTCGGCGGACCCGTCCGGGACGCGCTGCTGGGCCGGCTGGGCAATGACCTGGACTTCACCACCTCGGCCCGCCCGCCCGAGATCGAGCGGATCCTGCGGCAGCTGTCCGGCGCGATCTGGGACATGGGTCGCGACTTCGGCACCATCGGCTGTGCGGTCACCGAACCGGTCTCCGACGACCCGGTGCCGGGTGAGCCCGTGGAGACCCACAAGCTGGTGATCGAGGTGACCACCTTCCGCTCCGACGCCTACTCGTCCGATTCGCGCAAGCCGGCGGTGGTGTTCGGCGATCATCTGGCGGGCGACCTGGTGCGGCGGGACTTCACGGTGAACGCGATGGCGCTCGACATGGTCACCGGCGAGCTGCTCGACCCGTTCGGCGGGCTGTCGGACGTCGAGCACGGGGTGCTGGCGACGCCGTCCACGCCGGAGCTGTCGTTCAGCGACGACCCGCTGCGGATGATGCGGGCGGCACGGTTCGCCGCCCAGCTGGGGTTCCGTCCGGTGCCCGCGGTGGTGGCGGCGATGACGGCGATGGCCGACCGGATCCGGATCGTGTCCGCGGAACGCGTCCGGGACGAGCTGATCAAGACGATCATGGCGCCCGATCCGCGGGTCGGGCTGAACCTGCTGGTGGTGACCGGGCTGGCAGAGCACGTGCTGCCCGAGCTGCCGGCGCTGCGGATGGAACGCGACGAACACAACCGGCACAAGGACGTCTACGAGCACACCCTGACCGTGCTCGACCAGACCATCGACCTGGAGGAGCGGCGGCTGGGCGGGCCCGACCTGATCGCCCGGCTGGCGGCGTTGCTGCACGACATCGGCAAGCCCCGGACGCGCCGGTTCGAGCCGGGCGGCAAGGTCTCCTTCCACCACCACGACGTGGTCGGCGCGAAGCTGGCGACCAAGCGGATGCAGGAGCTGCGGTTCCCCACCGACCAGATCAAGGCGGTGGCGAAGCTGGTCGAACTGCACCTGCGGTTCCACGGCTACGCGGACGCCGACTGGACCGATTCGGCGGTGCGCCGCTACGT
>CALMIQ010000063.1 GCA_937863965.1 uncultured Micropruina sp. | reverse complement strand
CGCCGGTGCGCCCCTGCTGCAGCGGCTGCGCGACCTGGTCGACGAACTGGATGTGCTGCGCGGTCAGGTGCTGTCGTTCGGGACCAGCGAGCACTACGGCAACCACCTGGTCACCTTCCTGCCGCGGCCCGATGTCGGCGCCGACGACATCGTCCTGCCCGCCGACGTGCTGGGGCAGCTGCGGCGGCACGTCCTCGACCTCGGCGCCCGAGCCGCCCGGCTGAGCGAGCTCGGCGTGCATCTCAAGCGCGGCGTGCTGCTCTACGGCCCGCCCGGCACCGGCAAGACCCACACCGTGCGCCACCTGATCGGCCAGGCCGCCGACCGGACGGTGATCGTGCTGTCCGGGCAGGGCCTCGGGCTGATCGAGCCGGCGGCCGCGCTGGCCCGCCGGCTGGCGCCGTCCATCGTGGTGGTCGAGGACGTCGACCTGATCGCCCAGGACCGCGGCTACAGCCCCGACGGCAACCCGCTGCTGTTCTCGCTGCTGGACGCGATGGACGGGGTCGCAGCGGACGCCGACGTCACCTTCCTGCTCACCACCAACCGGGTCACCGACCTCGAGCACGCGCTGGTGCAGCGGCCCGGCCGGGTGGATCTGGCGGTCGAGATCCCGCGTCCGGACGCCGCCGGGCGGGAGCGCCTGTTCCGGCTGTATGCGCGCGGCGCCCGGCTGCGCGCCGACCTGGGCGACGCCGTCACGGCCACCGAGGGAGTGACTGCCTCGGCGATCAAGGAACTGATGCGCCGCGCCATCCTGACCTCGATCGAGTCCGGGGGCAGCACGGTCACCGACGCCATCCTGGCCGCGTGCCTGGCCGACTTCTTCGCCGATGAGGCCCGGCTCACCCGGGCGCTGGTGGGCGCGGAACCGACACCCGAGCCCGACGGCGGCGGTCCGGACCCGTGGGCGAGCGCCGTCCCCTTCGTCGAGTAACCCGGCGGGTGCCGACCGACGGCGATGTCACCGCCCGGCGATAGATTGGCCGACGTGATCGCAGACGACGTCCGAGCCCGGCACGCCGAGTTGGCGCAGGAGATCGAGGA
Organism: uncultured Micropruina sp.; assembly: GCA_937863965.1. GTDB lineage: Bacteria > Actinomycetota > Actinomycetes > Propionibacteriales > Propionibacteriaceae > Micropruina. Next base: position 7,841 of record CALMIQ010000063.1, on the reverse strand, counting down.
CCACCGCTTCCGCTACTACGTGACCGACGCGCCCACCATCAGCGACGGCGACTTCGACGCGCTGATGCGCGCGCTGGAGGCGATCGAAGAGGAGCATCCCGAGCTCCGGACGCCGGACTCGCCGACCCAGAAGGTGGGCGGCGCGCCGTCCGCAACGTTCGCGCCGGTGACCCATCTGCGGCCGCTGATGAGCCTCGACAACGTGTTCTCGGAGGAGGACTTCCGGCGCTGGGCGGCCCGGGCCACCAAGGACGCCGAGGTGACCGGCTGGCTGTGCGAACTCAAGATCGACGGGCTGGCCCTCGACCTGGTGTACCGCGGCGGACGCCTGGCCAGCGCCGCCACCCGCGGCGACGGGCGGGTGGGGGAGGACGTCACCGCGAATGTGCGGACGATCGCCCCGATCCCCGCGCGGCTGACCGGCGAGGTGCCGGACGTGGTCGAGGTGCGGGGCGAGGTGTTCATGCGTCCCGAGGACTTCGCGCTCCTCAACGAGGGCCTGGTGGCGTCCGGGAAGGCGCCGTTCGCCAACCCGCGCAACTCGGCGGCCGGCTCGCTGCGGCAGAAGGATCCGCGGGTCACGGCGTCCCGCAACCTGCAGTTCCTGTGCCACGGGCTGGGCGAGGTGTCCGGCGTGACGATCGACAGCCAGTCGCACGGCTACGATCTGCTGCGCTCCTGGGGGCTGCCCGTGTCCGCCCACTACCGGGTGGTGCCGGGCGTGGACGACGCCTGGGCCTACATCGAGCACTACGGCGAGCACCGGCACGGCGTCGAGCACGAGATCGACGGCGTCGTGATCAAGGTCGACGACCGCGAACTGCAGGACCGGTTGGGCAGCACCTCCCGGGCGCCGCGCTGGGCGATCGCCTACAAGTACCCGCCCGAGGAGGTGACCACCAAGCTGCTGGAGATCCGGGTGAACACCGGACGCACCGGCCGGGTCACGCCGTACGCGGTGATGGAGCCGGTGTTCGTGTCGGGTTCCACCGTCGAGCAGGCCACCCTGCACAACGCCTCGGAGGTGAAGCGCAAGGGCGTCCTGGTCGGCGACACGGTGGTGCTGCGCAAGGCCGGCGACGTGATCCCCGAGATCGTCGGCCCGGTGGTGGCGCTGCGCGACGGCACCGAGGTCGAATGGGTGATGCCGACGCACTGCCCGTCCTGCGGCAGCGAGCTGGCACCCGAGAAGGAGGGGGACGCCGACCTGCGTTGCCCGAACACCCGCTCCTGTCCGGCGCAGCTGCGGGAACGGCTGTTCCACCTGGCCTCCCGGCAGGCGCTCGACATCGAGGTGCTCGGCTGGCAGGCCGCCGACGCGCTGCTCTCGGCCGGACTGCTCACCGACGAGGGTGACCTGTTCGATCTGGACGCCGAGAAGCTGATCCGGGTGCCGATGTTCACCCGCGGGCCGCGCAAGGGCGAGGACGCCGACGGTCGGTACCTGTCGGCCAACGGCGAGAAACTGCTGGCCAACCTGGCCGAGGCGAAGACCCGGCCGTTCGCCCGCTTCCTGGTGGCACTGTCGATCCGGCACATCGGCAAGGGGGTGGCGCCCGACGTGGCGGCCGCGTTCCCCAGCATCGAGGCGCTGCGGGCGGCGTCCGCCGAAGAGCTGGGGGCGGTCGAAGGAATCGGCCCGACGCTGGTCGCGGCGATCCACGACTGGTTCGAGGTGGATTGGCACCGCGAGATCGTCCGGAAGTGGCAGCAGGCGGGCTGCGAACTCTTCGACGAGCAGGCCGAACGCACCGACGAGCGACCGCAGAGCCTGGCCGGGCTGTCGGTGGTGGTGACCGGGTCGATCCCCGGCTACACCCGAGACAGCGCCGCCGAGGCGATCACCGCCCGCGGCGGGCGATCGGCCGCCTCGGTGTCGGGCAAGACCGACTTCGTGGTGGTCGGCGAGAACGCCGGCAGCAAGTACGACAAGGCGGTGGCGTTGAAGCGTCCGATCCTGGACGCCGAGGGCTTCGAGGTGCTGCTGAACGATGGCCCGGACGCCGCCCGCGCCGTCGCCAAGGAATCCTGAGGAAATCTCTCGCCAGTTGTCGATCTGGTGGCGGCCCGGACGACATCGGAATGACGGCGACCGCCGTCGCTGAACGGAGGAGGAGACGAGATGAAGTACCTGGTGTTGTTGATCGGTGACGGCGAGCTGCCGCCGTGGGATTCGCTCAGCCCAGAGGAGCAGGCGGCCGGAATGAAGAAGTTCGAGGACTTCGACGCGGCCTGCGCGGCCCGCGATGGCGTGCAGATCCTGTCGGGGGAGCCGCTGGCCGGCCCGTCCACCTCGACCACGCTGCGCACCCGCTCGGGCAGGCTGGCCGTGACCGAGGGGCCCTATGCCGAGGCCATCGAGGGCCTGGGCGGCTACTACCTGATCGAGTCGCCCGACCTCGACACGGTGATCGAGCTGCTCGGCGTGCTGCCCGCCTACGACATGCAGATCACGCCGACGATCGATCCGTACGCGATGTGACGTGCCGGACGTCCTCGGCCAGGTCCTGCGCGACGACTGGGGTCGGCTGCTCGGACGGCTGATCCGCGGTTCGGGCCGTCCCGATCTGGCCGAGGACGCCCTGGCCGAGGCGTTCGTCCAGGCCGCCGAACAGTGGCACGGACGCGAGGTGCCGGCGAATCCGGCCGGCTGGCTGGCCACCACCGCCCAGCGGCGGCTGATCGACGCGCAGCGCTCCGAGGCCAGGCGGCGCGCGCCGGAGTTCCGCCGGGCCGTGGCGTCCGGCGCGTCCGTCCAGCCGGTCGTCGCGACGCCCGGCGACGACGTCGACGACCGGATGGCGCTGCTGTTCATGGCCACCCATCCGGCGCTCGCCGAGGACGTCCGGCCGGCGCTGGCGTTGCGCTTCGTGCTGGGCATTCCGACCGAGGTGATCGCGCGGCTCTTCCTGGTGCCGACACCGACCATGGCGGCCCGGCTGACCCGGGCCAAGCGGAGACTCGCCGAGATCGGCGCGGCGTTCCGGGTGCCGGCGCCGGCCACCTGGCCCGAGCGGGTCGATGACGTGGCCCACGCGATCTACCTGGGCTTCACGGCCGGCTACGCCCCGGGCGGCGATGAGCGGCGGCGCACCGCCGACGCCACGGACGCCGTCCGGCTCGCGGTGCTCGCCGCCGACCTGCTGCCCGGGCAGCCCGTCCTGGAGGCGCTTGCCGCGCTGGTGCTGCTGCACCACTCCCGGCGGGACGCCAGGTTCGCCCCCGACGGCACCCTGGTGCTGCTCGCCGACCAGGACCGGACGCGGTGGCACGGCGACGAGATCGCCGCGGGCCTGCGGCGGCTGACCGGCCTGCCGCCCACCAGCGGCTACGCCGAGGAGCTGCGGCTGCAGGCGCTGATCGCCGCGTTCCACGCCACGGCCGCGACGGCGTCCGAGACCGACTGGGCGGGCATTGCCCGTGCCTATCGCCGGCTGGAGCAGTTGACCGGCTCTCCGATCGTGCGTCTCAACCGGGCGGTGGCCGTCGGTGAGGCGCACGGCGCGGCGGCCGGCCTGGCCCTGCTCCGCGCGGCGGGTGAGCGCCTGCCGGGCCACCACCGGGTTGCGCTGGTCCGGGCCGAGCTGCTCGCCCGGGACGGACGCGTCGACGAGGCGGCCGCGGCCTACCGTGAGGCACTCTCGACCGTCGGCGAGGGCGCCGAACGGAACCACATCGCCCTCCGGTTGGCGCGGCTGGAGGGCCGCGGCGGCCCCTGACCGGCGAGGCCGGCACCCCGGCTAAGCTGGCCGCCGTGGAGGGCCTGAACAGCAACCTGAACCTCAACGCCGGCGCGCCGCCCCGGGTGTGGCCGAAGCTGGGCGAGTGGGGGCCGGTCGAGGTGCCCTCGACCCGGCAGAAGAAGCGCATGCGCTGGTGGGTCTCGTTGGGTTTCGTGGGGGCCGCCGCGATCCTGTTCGCCTACGGCTGGTACATCTTCACGATGATGAGCGGAGCCGGCTGACCGTGGGCCGGCGGTTGCACTGACGAACTCCAGCGCAACCGCCGCCGATGGCCCCCGATCCTTCGGCTGCCGAGCGATGGTCAACATTCCCCGCGGGACGGCGGTCCAGCGCCGTCATGCGCCCCGAAACGGGGCGTCGACCACGATTGTGGAACGTGCTCGTCACCAACTCGGCCGTGGACCATGTTAGCAAACCTAGGTTCGCGGACCGGGAACGACCCGATCGGGCCGGGTTCTCGAGGGCCCGCTGACCGAGGGCGCCGACGGATCGGTGCCGCCTCAGTTCGTCAGCGCGGTCAGGTGCCGCAACCGGGCGAGTTCCGACTTGATGAACGCGGGCCCGCCCTTGCGCGCCAGGACCAGGGCCGACCGGCTCGTGGCCGGCCGGGTCTTGAACGGGGCGGTCGCGACCAGCATCTCGGGCCAGCCCGGCAACCAGCCGTCGGCCAACTCGACGCAGCCGGGGGCGTCCAGGCGCCCCAGCGGGCCCAGCGGCAGCCGGTCCACCTTCGGGGCCATCGACGTCCTGCTGATCACCCGTCCGTCGGTGCGGTCGATCTGGGCCGCCCAGTTCACCCGGAACACCGTGGGTGCGGCCTGGGTCAGGATCAGTTCGGCCTGGTCCGGGTTCTCGGTCATCTCGTCGAGGACTGCGACGTCCGCCTGCAGGCCCCAGCCCTCGGGGTAGTGCGAGAACCACAGCACCGTGACGCCCGGAATGCTGGTGCAGGCGGTGATCAGGGCGTCCGGCAGCGTGCCCAGCGGAACCTCGACCATGAAGTCGTCGACCGCGAAACCCTCGTACTTCTCGACGATCTCGACGGCCTGGATATCGGCGCCGCGGGTGCCCATGGCGGTGGCGACGGCACCCAGCGAACCGGGACGGTCGGGCAGGGCCACGCGCAGCAGGAACATCGCCCCAGTGTTTCGCAGATTTGTTACGAATGTTCGTGTCCCACGGCGCGAACGGACGACCCGCGCGCGAGTCGCCGGGGTGCTCACCACTACGATGGGCGGTCGGACGAGAGCGAGGAGCAACGGTGGCCCTGACCACAGCCGAGGTGGCCCGCCTGGCGGCGCTGGCCCGGATCGACCTGTCCCAGGACGAACTGGCGAAGCTGGCACCGCAGCTCGACGTGATCCTGGACGCCGTGGCGCAGGTCACCGAGGTGGCCGGCGACGACGTCCCGCCGATGTCCCACCCGCTGCCGTTGACCAACGTCTTCCGGGCCGACGAGGTGCGCCCGTCGCTGCGGGTGGCCGACGTGCTGGCCGCGGCGCCGGCCGTCGAGGACGACCGGTTCCGGGTGCCGCGGATCCTGGGGGAGGAGCAGTGAGCGAACTGCTGCGCTCCGGCGCCGCCGACCTGGCCGCCCGGATCGCCACCGGAGAGGTGAGCGCGCGCGAGGTGGCCCGGGCGCACCTGGACCGGATCGACGCCGTCGACGACGGCGTCCGTGCGTTCCTGCACGTGGACGCCGAGCGTGCCCTCGCCGCCGCCGACGCGGTGGACGCCCGGCGCGCCGCCGGGGAACGGCTCGGCCCGCTGGCCGGGGTGCCGCTGGCGGTCAAGGACATCTTCTGCATGACCGGCGTGCCGACGACGGCCGGGTCGCGCATCCTCGAGGGCTGGCGTCCGCCCTACGACTCCACCGTCGTCCGGCGGGTGCGGGACGCCGGCCTGGTGGTGCTCGGGAAGACCAATCTCGACGAGTTCGCGATGGGCTCGTCCACCGAGAACTCCGGCTACTTCACCACCCACAACCCGTGGGACCACGACCGCATCCCGGGTGGATCCGGCGGCGGGTCGGCGGCGGCCCTGGCGTCCTTCGAGGCGCCGCTGGCGCTTGGCACCGACACCGGCGGCTCGATCCGGCAGCCGGCGTCCGTCACCGGGACGGTCGGCGTGAAACCCACCTACGGCGGCACCTCCCGCTACGGGGTGATCGCGATGGCGTCCAGCCTCGACCAGCCGGGGCCGTGCGGCCGCACCGTGCTGGACACCGCGCTGCTCCATGAGGTGATCGCCGGCTGGGATCCGATGGACTCCACCTCGATCGATGCCCCGGTGCCGGACGTCGTCGCGGCCGCCCGGCAGGGCGACGTCACCGGCCTGCGGCTCGGGGTGGTCAAGGAGCTGGGCGGCGAGGGCTACGCGCCCGGTGTGAACCTCCGCTTCCGGGAGGCGCTGGCCGCGCTGGAGGCGGCGGGTGCGGAGATCGTCGAGGTCTCCTGCCCCAACTTCCGCTACGCGCTCGGCGCGTACTACCTGATCATGCCCAGCGAGGTGTCCTCGAACCTGGCCCGTTTCGACGCGATGCGGTACGGGCTGCGGGTCGGCGACGACGGCACCGCCGGCGCCGAGGAGGTGATGGCCCGCAGCCGCGACGCCGGTTTCGGCGAGGAGGTGAAGCGGCGGATCATCATCGGCACCTACGCGCTGAGTTCCGGCTACTACGACGCCTACTACGGCTCGGCGCAGAAGGCCCGCACCCTGATCGCCCGTGACTTCGAGAACGCCTTCGAGTCGGTCGACGTGCTGGTGTCGCCGTCCACGCCGACCACGGCGTTCCGGATCGGCGAGCGCACCGGCGACCCGCTGGCGATGTACGCCGCCGACCTGTGCACCATTCCGTCCAACATGGCGGGCAACGCGGCCGGCTCGTTCCCGTGCGGGCTGGCCCCCGAGGACGGACTGCCGGTCGGCTTCCAGGTGATGGCGCCGGTGCTCGCCGACGACCGCGTCTACCGGGTCGGGGCCGCTCTGGAGCGTGAACTCGCCGCCCGCTGGGGCGGTCTGCTCACCGACCAGCTCTGGGCGCGCGAGAACGGTGCCGACGAGAATGGGGGAGCGCTGTGAGCCTGATGCCCTACGACGAGGTGCTGGCCGCCTACGACCCCGCGCTGGGGCTCGAGGTGCATGTCGAGCTGAACACGGCGTCCAAGATGTTCTGCGGTTGCTCGACCGCTTTCGGCGCGCCCCCGAACACGCAGACCTGCCCGGTCTGCCTCGGCCTGCCCGGGGCGTTGCCGGTGATGAACGCCAAGGCGGTCGAGTCCGTGATCCGGATCGGGCTGGCGCTGAACTGCTCGATCGCGCCGTGGTGCCGGTTCGCGCGGAAGAACTACTTCTACCCCGACATGCCGAAGAACTTCCAGACCTCGCAGTACGACGAGCCGATCTGCTTCGACGGCTGGACCGAGGTCGAGGTGGACGGCACCAGCTACCGGGTGGAGATCGAACGGGTGCACATGGAGGAGGACGCCGGCAAGCTCACCCACGTCGGCGGCTCGACCGGACGCATCCAGGGCGCCGACTACTCGCTGCTGGACTACAACCGGGCCGGCGTCCCGCTGATGGAGATCGTCACCAAGCCGGTGCTCGGCACCGGTGCGGCCGCGCCGAAGGTGGCGCGGGCCTACATGACGCAGCTTCGCGAGCTGCTGCGTGCACTGGGGGTATCCGACGTCCGGATGGAGCAGGGCTCGCTGCGCTGCGACGCGAACGTGTCGCTGGCGCCGACCGGCTCGGACGTGCTGGGCACCCGCACCGAGACCAAGAACGTCAACTCGCTGCGCTCGGTGGAGCGGGCGCTCACCTACGAGATCCAGCGCCAGGGCGAGGTGCTCGCCTCCGGCGGGCGGGTGTTGCAGGAGACCCGGCACTGGCACGAGGACGGCGGCTACACCTCGCCGGGACGCTCCAAGGAGCAGGCCGAGGACTACCGGTACTTCCCCGAGCCGGATCTGGTGCCGGTGGCGCCGTCGGTGGCATGGGTGGAGGAGTTGCGGCTGACCCTGCCCGAGCCGCCGGCCGAACGTCGCCGGCGGCTGGTCGCCGCGTGGGGCTTCACCGAGCTGGAGATGCGGGACGTCG
>CALMIQ010000062.1 GCA_937863965.1 uncultured Micropruina sp. | reverse complement strand
TGAAGTGGACGCTGCAGCGCGACCTGCTGCCCCGCGTCCGCCAATGCGACACGTCGCGCAACGAGGCGCTGCGCGCGGCCGAGGCCTGCCTGGTGGCGCGCAACCAGGCCATGTACAGCGACCTGACCCTGCTGCGCCACAAGATTCCCCAGTACACCGACATCCTGCACGAGTATTTCGTGCCGCGAGAGGCCCTGGTCCCGTTCCTGGAGCAGACCGCCGCGGCGGTGCAGGACGGGCGGGCGATGCTGCTGCACGCGTCCGTCCGGGTGGTGCATGCCGAGCCGATCCTGCTCGACTACGCCCGGGGCGACCGGTACTCGGTGGTGCTGTACCTGAGCCAGGAGGTCTCCGCCGAGGGCAACCGCGACATGGCCCGGCTCACCCGGAGGTTGGTCGACCGGGCGCTGGCCGCGGGCGGCACCTTCTATCTGCCCTACCAGCAGCACTACACCCGGGACGATCTGGCGCGGGCCTACCCCCGGATCGAGGAGTTCTTCGCGCTGAAACGCCGCCACGACCCCGGCCTGCTGTTCATGAACAGCCTCTACAGCCGCTACGCCCGCTGATCACCGCTGCGCGGCGCCGGGAACGGCGTCCACCGACGGGAGCCCGTAGGCTGCCGCCGTGAACTGGGTGGAACTGGTGGGCTACGTCGCCTCGGCCCTCATCGTCGTCTCGCTGACCATGACGTCGGTGGTCCGGCTGCGGCTGCTGTCGTTGACCGGAGCGCTGATCTTCGTGGTCTACGGAGCCCTGCTGCCGTCGGTGCCGATCATCCTGACCAACACGGCGGTGATCGCCGTCAACGCCTGGTTCCTGCGACGCGAACTCGGCCCGCACCGCAACCTCGGCGCCGTCCCGATCGGTCCGGACGCCCCGTTCCTGCAGGACTTCCTGCTCGCCCACGCCGACGAGATCCGGCGGATCTGGCCGACGTTCGGCACGCTCGGCGAAGAGGACTTCGTGCTGCTGCTGATCCGCGACGGACTGCCGGCCGGGGCCCTGGCCGGGCATCGGGACGGCTCGGCGCTCCGGCTCACGCTCGACTACGTGATGAGCGCCTACCGCGACTCGCGCATCGCCGCGTGGCTGTACACCGGCCCCGGCGTCCGGGTGCTGCGGGACGGGGGGATCGCCACGGTGGTCGTCGAGCACCCCGTCCCGGGCCACACCGACTACCTGCGCGACGTCGGCTTCCGCTCCGTCGGCGGCACCCTGGTCAAGGAACTGTGAGCCGCGGCCTCGCGCCGCAACGGCCGGTCAGCCGCGGTAGGCCAGCAGCCGCTCCAGCAGCACCGGGGCGAGCGGCTGATCGGTGTCCAGCACCACCCGGACGTGCGCGCCCTCGACGTCGCGCGGGCCGTTGCGCTGCCCGCGCAGGTCGCAGATGGTCTGGCCGCGGCCGGGACCCTGGGTGTCGTCCACCACCACCGGCACGTTCGGCGCCCGGGTGGCGGTGATCTGGCCGACGGCGATCGCGGCCGCCAGCGGGTCGTGCAGGGCGCACATCCGGCGTCCGTACTCGCCGACGTAGAAGTCGTAGTACAGGTCGAGGATGCCGGCCAGCGCCTGGTTCAGCGGCGACTCGGACGCGGCCAGCGCCAGCCGGTCGGACTCTTCGAAGGCGTTCTCGAGGGTGACGTCGAGCGGCACCAGGACCACCTGCCAGGGCGCCTCCACGACCAGCTGCGCCGCCTCGGGATCGTTCCAGATGTTCGCCTCGCCGACCGCGCTCAGGTTGCCCGGCACCAGGGCGGCGCCGCCCATGATGGTCACTTCGCGCACCAGGTCCGCGATCGACGGGTCCTGCTTCAGCGCCAGCGCCAGGTTGGTGAGTGGGCCGATGGCGATCACGTCCAGCTCGCCCGGGTGCGCGTGGGCGAGCCGGACCAGCATGTCGGCCGCCGACTCTGCCTCGGGCCCGCGGTCGGTGTGCGGCAGTTCGACGTCGCCGACGCCGTTGTGCCCGTGGATGTGCGGGACGCCGCCGCTGTAGCCGTGGGTGAGCGGATCCATCGCACCCACCGCGACCGCGACGTCGCCCTTGCCGCCCATCGCGAGCAGGTCGAGGGTGTTCACGGCCGCCTGCCGGGCGTCGATGTTGCCGCTCACCGTGCCGATGCCGGCCAGTTCGATCTCGGGCGAGGCCATCAGGTAGACCAGCGCCAGCGCGTCGTCGATGCCGGTGTCGCAGTCGAAGTAGACGGGACGGGGAGCCATCGGTCGTCCTCTCGGTTCAGCTGCCCACGACGCCGACGATGGCGGCGTTGAGCAGGTTGGTCATGGTGGCGGCCAGCAGCGCGAGCAGCCCGTACTTGGCCACCTCGTGCCGGCGCTCGGGCACCAGGCTGCCCAGCGACCCGACCAGGATGGCGATGGAGCCGAAGTTGGCGAAGCCGCACAGCGCGAAGGTGGTGATCAGCACCGTCTTCGGGTCGAGGGCGCCGGACTGCACCAGCGGGCCGAAGTTCGAGAAGGCGACGAACTCGTTGAGCACGGTCTTCTGGCCGATGAAGTTGCCGGCCGTCCCGGCCTCGTGCCAGGGGACGCCGAGCAGCCAGGCGACCGGGGCGAAGATCCAGCCGAACACCTGGTCGAAGGAGAGGCCCGGCGCGCCGAACCAGCTGCCGATCCCGCCCAGCGCCCCGTTCAGCATCGCGATCACGGCGATGAAGGCGACCAGCAGGCAGCCGACGATGACGGCCAGGTGGCCGCCGGTCAGGGCGCCGCGGGCCAGGGCGTCGATGATGTTCACCGACTCGGTGTCGCGGACGTCGCGCACCGAGGCGTCCAGGTCGGACTTCTCGGTCTCGGGCCACAGCCCCTTGGCAATGAGCAGCGAGCCGGGCGCGTTCATCACCGCGGCGGCCAGCAGGTACGGCATCGGGGCGCCGAGCAGCGAGTAGCCGACCAGGACGGTGCCGGCCACCGAGGCCAGGCCGCCGACCATGCAGACGAACAGCTCCGACTTGGTCAGCCGCTTCAGGTAGGGCTGGATCACCAGCGGCGCCTCGCTCATGCCGAGAACGACGACGGTCGCGGCCCACACCGACTCGATCTTGGACGTGCCCAGCACCCACTTCAGCGCGGTGCCGACGATCTCGACGAACCACTGCAGCACCCGCAGGTAGTAGAGGACGCCGACGATGGTGCCGAAGAAGATGATCACGGGCAGCACCTGGACGGCGAAGATGAACCCGTTCTTCTCGGTGTCGATCAGCGACCCGAAGACGAACTCGGTGCCGGCCTTCGTGTAGTCGATGATGTGGGTGACGCCGTTGGCGAATTGCTCCAGGGCGTAGGCGCCCGGCCCCCATTTGATCACCAGGAACCCGGTGATCACCTGCAGCGCCAGGCCGGCGCCGATGATCCGCCAGTTGATCCGGCTGCGGTGCTTCGACAGCAAGACCATGATCCCGAGAATCAGGATGATCCCTAACAGCCCTTGAAAACGCTCCATTGCAGCCTCCTTGCGGGTCTGGACGTTCGTGACCATAGGGTGCTTGCGCCCCGGCGTGCAAGGGTGGACGCGGTTGCTCGGTCACCCGGTTCGGGCTCGCCCGCCCGCCGGGATCACGACGAAGGGCCCGGACGCGGTGCGCGTCCGGGCCCCTCGTGATCGGCTCAGCGGAGGTCGTCGGGGTTCTGCTCGGGGCGATCCGTCGGCCGGCCGTTGCCCTGGCCGAAGGCGCTGCGGGCCTCATCGAAGCCGGTGGGGCCGCCGCCCTCGGTCGGCAGCACGGCCCACAGCACCAGGTAGGCGATCCAGCCGACCTGGGTGAAGATGGCCGCCAACACGGTCACGATGCGAACCAGGCCGGAGTCCAGGTTGAGGTACCGGGCCAATCCGCCGCAGACGCCGCCGAGGAATTTGTCGGTGGTCGAGCGGGTCAGGGTCTTTCCGTTCATCGGTTTCCTTTCGTCGAAGTTCGGGAAAGCAGGAGGCCGGCCAGGCCGATGGCGACCAGGCCGAGGGGGGCGATGATCGAGGTGAGTTTCCAGTCCACCGTGCCGAATGCGGCGACCAGCGCGAGCACGGCCAGTCCGATACTCACCAGGCCGACATTGAGTGCGGCGACATCGATGCGTTTCATCGGGTGACGATCACCTCCCCGACATCGGAATGCAGGAATACGGTCAGGACGGGCGCCGCGGGATCGGTCACCCGGCGGTAGGTGCCCTCGATGTCGATGCCGCCGCGTTCGGCGTCCGGCCCCGCATACTCGCCGGCGCCGATCGACCATTCGACGACCACGTTGCCGGTCGCGGGCAGGACGAGCGTCGTGGTGCCGACACCCTGGGAGTAGCGGAACTGCCGGGTCTCGGTGACCGCCAGTCCCCTGAGGTCGACCGTCACGTCGCCGGCCGCGTGACTCTGCTCGGTGCCGGGCAGCTGCGCCATCGTCGTGTAGGTCAGGGTCCGGTCGCCGACGCCGCCCGCGCGGGGCATCGGCACCATCATTGCGATCGTCACCACGGCGGCGATCACGCCGAGCGGCAGCAGGCCGCGCGGGCGTCCGGCGAATGCCGCCACCAGCAGGCCCAGGCCGAGCGCCCCCAGCACCGTGGCCGGGTAGGCCAGCGGCGGGACCGCGATGCCGGCGACCACGGACAGGATGGCCAGCGTGGCTAGTCCTCCGCCCACCAGGCAGAGCACCAGCGGCCACACCCACCTCGGACGGTTCCGGGCGGCCCGCGGGGCGGGCGGCGTCCAGTTCGGGACGGCCGGCGGCGCCGGTGGCGGGGTCGGCCGGTACTGGGTCAAGCCCTGGACCGGGTAGGGCTCGGTGGGGTGGGGGTCGTTGGGCGCGACGGGCGTCACCAGCGGTCCGGTGGGTTCCTGCCGTTCCTGCGCAACGCGTTCCCGCCACGCCGCCGCGGCGCGCTCGAAGTCGGTCTGCGGCA